>JAKSCN010000006.1 GCA_022360595.1 Chromatiales bacterium | reverse complement strand
GTGGGACCAAGCCGCGGGACGGGTGTCGCCAGCACAGCAGGGCCTCGGCGCCGATCACCACGCCGGCACTGTTCGTTTGCGGCTGGTAGTAAAGCTCGAACTGCCCCTGTTGCAGCGCCTGGCGAAGATCACGCTCCATCGAACTGCGCAGCTCCAGCGCGTCGTGCATGGCCGGCTGGAAGAAGGCCAGGCAGTCGCGCCCGGACTTCTTCGCCTGGTACATCGCGGTGTCGGCCTGGCGCAGGAGTTCGTCGACACCGAACTCGTCGCCGCGGAACAGGGTGATGCCGATGCTCAGCGAGATCGGGTGGTCGTGCGTATCGACGGTGATCGGGTCGAGCACCGACTCCCGCAGCTTCTTGGTCAGCGACTCGGCGACCGGGATGGCGTACTCGGGCAGCTCGCACAGCTGCTCGACGATGACGACGAACTCATCTCCGCCGTGGCGCGCCACGGTGTCCTCGCGCCGCAGGCACCCCTTCAGCCGGCCGGCGACCTCCTTGAGCAGCTTGTCGCCCTGGGAGTGGCCGCGGGTGTCGTTCAGCGTCTTGAAATTGTCCAGGTCGATGAACATCAACACGCCGTAGTTCAACGTGCGCCGGCTCTTGGCCAGGGCGAGTTCCAGGCGTTCGATCATCAGCCGGCGGTTGGGCAGGCCGGTCAGGGTATCGTAATAGGCGAGGTTGGATAGCCGCTCGCGGGTGTAGACCAGCTCTGAGATATCCGAGGCTATGCCGACATAGAGCAGTTCGCCTTGCTCTGTCTCTACCGCGTCGATGTTGACCCACTGCACAACGTGCTCACCATCTTTGCGACGGTTGTACATTTCACCCTGCCAACGCTTCTCCTGTAAAAGTTCCGCCCACATCGCTTCATAGAAGTGGCGGTCTTGTATGCCTGATTTGAGAATGCGGGGGTTCTCGCCGATGAGTTCGTTAGCGTTGTAGCCGGTCATGCGGCAGTAGGCGGGGTTGACCCGGATGATGGTGCCTTCGGCATCGGTGATCAGAATGCCTTGTTGGCTGCTGTCAAAGACGGTGCCGGCCAGGCGCAGGTCGCGCTCCTCTTGCAGGCGTTGGCTGATGTCTTGAAAGACGGCGACCACCCCTGTACCTGTTTCGGTTTGCAGGGGAGTGGCGTTGATCTCTGTCGGGATAATGCCGCCTTCGGCATTTTTGAAGTAGCGAATATCGTTGATGGGATTGGTTGTTGAGAGGCCATCGAACAGATTGTTGGATGAGGAGTCCGTCTGTAGCGTTTGGAGTTGCAGTGAGTTGTCGATCTGTCTGCCTGATGTATCGCCAAACATCTTGTTGAGATAGGGGTTGGAGAAGATGATGCGGCCATCCGGGGCGACGGCCATCACGCCAAGCTGTACGGTGTCAGTAACGTTTTTCAGGAAGCTTGCTTGGGCTTCTGCGCGTTTTTGGCTGTCCAGGTAGCGGATAGCCATGGTGATCAGACTGATGAACAGAACGGTTACGATAACCAGTAGGGCGCCCCGGTAGATCGATTCCCACTGCTCCTCTTCGGCATACAGGGCATGGTTGGCCCGGGCCAACTGGTTTAGATAGTCGTGGCCTCTGCCATCGGTCAAGGTTGCCATGGAGGTGGTGAGAAGAGGCGTGCGGGTGATGATAATCTGAGCGTGTTTTTCCAGCAGACTAAACTGCTGTTTTGCCTGCTCGGCGGTGTTGACCCGCGCAATTTCGTCCGCCAGTTCAAACAGCAGCGTCAACGCCTCTTCTTGTCGGTCGAGGTTTTCACCCAGGGCCAGTTGGTAGAGTTCAATGTTTAGAATGGAGAGGTTCTCGTCGACAAAGTCAGGAAGCCCCAGGGTGTGAAGTTGCTTGATGAATAGCGGAAAGCCAGTCTGGAAGTAGCTCAATGAGTTGCGCACAATGGCGTTGTTGAATTTGAACAGCTCCCATATTTGACAATGATGCTTTGTTGAATTCTGGTACTGCTTGTACAGTGCTCCCAGTTGTGGGTGATCTTTAATTCGCTTGCTGAGCTGCTTTTCCAGTTTCACGGTGCGGCTGCGCCAGTAGTTCGCTTCGTCGTAGT
Source organism: Chromatiales bacterium (assembly GCA_022360595.1). Taxonomy (GTDB): domain Bacteria; phylum Pseudomonadota; class Gammaproteobacteria; order Chromatiales; family Chromatiaceae; genus BM503. The sequence continues at coordinate 6,484 of JAKSCN010000006.1, read as the reverse complement.
TGGAGACCATGCCATGCTTTAAGCCGGTCACCAGTTCCCGGAAGCGGCTGGATGCCGACTGCAGGGTCTCTATATCAGCCTGGATGAGAATATGTTGCTCGCCGTAGTTAAGGACATTGGGCGCCAGCGTGACAATAAACAGGGTGGTGATGAGCGCTATCAGAATGTGCAGGCCGGAGTGCCCTTTGGCTCTACTTCTCATAATGCTCTCGATATTCGCCAGTGAGGGTCTGAAGGAAGGCGATCAGTTTATCCCGTTGCTCGGTGCTTAGCTGCACGCCCGTCTGATAGTGAGCCATGATGTCGATGGCTTCCTCCAGGCTGGCAACGGAGCCGTCGTGAAAATAGGGGGCTGTCAGCATTACATTGCGGAGACTGGGTACTTTAAAGACATGTTTGTCGTTAAGGTCGCCGGTCACGTTGAAACGGCCCAGGTCATGTTTGTGAATGGGCTGTTTGCGGTCGGCGAAATATTCGCCCATGACCCCCATATTGGCAAACATGTTGCCGCCAATGTTGATGCCCTGGTGGCAGGTGATGCAGCCGAGGTCACGAAACAGATTCCAGCCCTCCTGCTGTTCGGGAGTAAGGCTTTTGAGTTCACCGCGCAGGTAGCGGTCAAAGATGGCGTTGGGTGTAATCAGACTGCGTTCAAACTCGGCAATGGCGCTCTGGATGTTGTTTGGAGTGATGCCGTCATCCCAGATAGCCTCGAATTGTTCGACCAGTGGTTTGTCCTGGTTGAGTTTACTCTCAACCTGCTGCCAGTCTGTGGCCATCTCCGCGGGGTCGTGCAGCGGCCCTGAGACCTGTTCTTCCAGGGTGACAGCGCGTCCATCCCAAAACTGACGGAAGTTAAAGGCGCTATTGTATACGGAGGGGCTGTTCATGGTGCCTTCCCGGTCATCTACGCCGAGAGACACAGGGCGTCCGTCCTGCCCGGCCAGGTGCAGGTCGTGGCAACTGCTGCAGGCGATGGTGTTGTCTTTGGACAGCCGGGTGTCATGAAACAGTTTTCGGCCCAGCTTGACTTTGGCGCTATCCAACTGGACGAATTGGGGGATGGGAACAATCGGCTGGTTGGAGGCTTGCGGTATGTACTGGTGCGTAAGCGGTGATTGGTCGACGTTAGGGGTAGGGACCAGCGCGAACCATCCGCTACTGCCAAGCAGTATGGTTGCTGCTACCGCGATAAGTATCCTGGCTTTTCCCATGATTATCTCTGGGAGAGTATGGATAACTGCCGTGGTAGGTATAGTGATCGGTTATTGATGTTGTTGTGACTATTTAACATCGCGTGAGAGTCTTCCACCTTGCAGGCAATGGCAATTCTCCGCACGCACAGCGCTACAGGTTGCACTGTGCATGTAACTATCTACAGTGCTGCTGTCCCTGCAACATAGAGAGATCCTAAAATAGAACTCCATCATTATAAATAGTCGGCACAAGGTTTTTGTGCTTTAGCTATTACAGAGGCGTATATGCGGGCCGCACCGTCAATTCTGACATTTGTCACTGTTTTACTATGAAAGCTTAACAGCGGCAGTTGAAATGTTGTTAACCAGTTCTGTAGGAGTGATCCGGGGCTATAGCGATGCCACTTTGAAGGTGTTGCAGGTGGAGAGTTTTCCTTCGGTATAACCCTTTTTAAACCACCGGACCCGCTGCTGGGAAGAGCCGTGGGTGAACGAATCGGGCGTGACGTGGCCGCGTGACTGCTTCTGCAGGCGGTCGTCGCCAATGGCGCTGGCAGCGTTGAGTGCTTCGTCGATATCGCCACGCTCCAGGATATTGCGTGCCCGATCAGCGTGGTGGGCCCAGAGTCCGGCGAAGCAGTCGGCCTGAAGCTCTTGTCTGACTGAGAGCTTGTTGGCTTCGGTCTGGCTCAGTTTGCGTTTTGCCGCGTGTACTTTGCTGGATATGCCGAGCAGCGTCTGGACATGGTGACCCACTTCGTGGGCGATAACGTAGGCTTGGGCGAAATCCCCGGGAGCATCGTGGCGCTGTTTCAGGTCTCGGTAGAAACTGAGATCGATGTAGACCTTTTGGTCGGCCGGGCAGTAGAAGGGGCCCATGGCGGCCTGGGCAAAACCGCAGGCGCTCTGTACCGCACCTGAGAACATGACCAGTTTTGGCTCCTGGTAACGCTCGCCCAGCTCTTGCTGAAACAGGCTGTGCCAAGTGTCTTCGGTGTCGGCCAGCACCACGGAGACAAAGTCAGCCAGGTGGTCCTCTTCCGGGGTGGTCTGTCGAGGCGTGGATTGGGTACTGGAGGTTCCGATGTTGCCGATACCTGAGTTCAGCACGACGCTTGGGTCGATACCGAAATAGAGTGCCGCCAGTACCAGTACAATGGTGCCTATACCGCCGCCTTTAACACCACGGGTGACCCGTGTGCCGCGACGGTCCTCGACATTTCGGCTTCTTCGGCCCGTTTTCCAACGCATCTCATCTCTCTCTGCGGCTATCAGGGGCTATCGGGTGAACAGCGTCTCATTATACTTTTGAAATGGGCTTTTAAATCACTACAATAGCTGGAAAATAACCATTTTTGACATTGTCACCAAGAGCGTCCGATCATGGGGAGAGCAAGCCTGGATAACGCCGCCGCCAGCGTGATGATGGATGATCACAAAACAGCTTGGATGGATCTGCAATGAATGTCGTTTTCTTTGTGTTGGTGTTGGTGGCGTTTCTGGCGGCTGCCTGGCAGCAGTTTGGTGACAGCGGCGGTGAGTCGACACCGATGGATGTGCTCTCCAAGGCGATGATCGACTCCGCTGGTGGCGCGGTTGAGCTGGCGATTGGATTGGTCGGTGTGATGGCGCTGTTCCTCGGGCTGATGAAAATTGCCGAAGAGGGGGGCTTGCTGACCATTCTGGCGCGTCTGATCCGTCCAATGATGGTGCGCCTGTTTCCCGATGTGCCGGCCGAGCATCCGGCCATGGGGGCGATGATTCTCAACATGTCGGCCAATGTGCTTGGATTGGGCAATGCCGCGACACCCTTTGGCATTAGAGCGATGCAGGAGCTCAACAAGCTCAATCCCCACCAGGGGGTGGCTACTGATTCGATGGTGCTGTTTTTAGCGATCAATACTTCCAGCATTACGTTGCTGCCGACAGGGGTGATCGCCTTGCGCGCCTCGGCCGGCTCGGCTGATCCAGCCGGTATTCTGCCGACAACCCTGTTTGCTACTGCCTGTTCGACAGTGATTGCGATTATTGCTGCTTTGACCTATCGACGTTTCTTTCCAGTGAAAGCCCCGGTTGTTGCCGATACCGGCATTCCTAACGGCGCAGAGAAGGTTGATGAGCAGGAGGTGGTGGCAGAGTTGCCGACCGAGCAGAAGAGCTACCCCCTCTGGGTCTCCTACGCAGTGTTGCTCGGTTTTCTGGCGCTGATTCCCTTGACGGTGTTGTACGGGCAGGTGATTTCACCGTGGATTCTGCCGGGAATCATGCTCGGCTTTCTGCTGTTTGGCATGGCGCGCGGGGTGCGGATCTATGAGTGTTTCGTCGAGGGGGCGAAGGATGGTTTTCAGGTTGCCCTGAAGATTATTCCCTACCTGGTGGCGATTCTGGTGGCTGTCGGCATGTTTCGGGCCAGTGGTGCGCTGGATTGGCTGGTGGGGGCCCTCGGGTCAGTTACCTCGCTGGTCGGGTTGCCCGCTGAGGCGCTGCCTATGGCGCTATTGCGGCCCCTTTCCGGTTCTGGGGCTTATGGGGTGATGGCCTCGATTATCAATGACCCGGCCGTGGGGCCGGACAGTTATGTCGGTTATCTGGTCTCGACCCTGCAAGGCTCTACTGAGACCACCTTCTATGTGCTGGCAGTCTATTTTGGTGCGGTGCAGATCCGGCGTATTCGTCACGCTCTGGCGGTGGGACTGACGGCGGATCTTGCCGGGGTGATTACGGCGGTGATCGCGGTCTCTTTCCTCTACGGTCAACTGTGATGCGGGGTGAGGCTATTCGGGTAAGGGGGTTAGTCCAAGGCGTTGGTTTTCGCCCGACGGTCTGGCATCTAGCCAAGCAGTGTGAGCTGGTGGGTGAGGTCTGGAACGATGCCGAAGGGGTGTTGATCCATGCCTGGGGTGAGCATGAACAGATCGACCGTTTTCTTGAGCGCTTAAATAACGAGGCACCGCCCCTCTCCCGTATCGAGGCTGTAGAGCGCACGTTGTTGGATCAACAGCCTACCTCCAGCGAGTTCACTATCATCGAAAGTCAGGAGGGCGAGGTGCTGACCGGTATTGTGCCGGATGCTGCTACCTGTTCTGACTGTCTGGCCGATGTTCTGGACAAGCATAACCGGCGCTACCGCTATCCCTTTACCAACTGCACCCACTGTGGGCCCAGACTCTCGATCATTCGCGCCATTCCCTATGACCGGGCCAACACCAGTATGTCGGTATTTCCCCAGTGTACTGAGTGCCAGTCCGAGTATGAAGATCCGGCCGATCGCCGTTTTCATGCGCAACCTAACGCCTGCGGTGTGTGTGGTCCGCAGGTCTGGCTGGAGGATGCCAGTGGTGAACGGTTGGAAATTGGTGAAACGGATGTCATTGAGCAAGCCGTGGCGTTTCTGGAGCAAGGAAAAATTCTGGCAATCAAAGGGATTGGTGGTGTTCACCTTGCCTGCGATGCCATGAATGCCGGGGCGGTTGACCGGCTCAGGCAGCGCAAGCAGCGGTATCACAAAGCCTTTGCGCTTATGGCGCGCGATTTGAACATGGTTCAACGCTTCGCCAAAGCCGGCGAGCAGGAGGCCGAGCTGCTGCGCGACAGTGCAGCGCCGATTGTGGTATTGGATGCAGAGGGGGGTGAGAAGCTGGCCCCCGGGGTTGCGCCCAATCAGAATACCCTCGGTTTCATGCTCCCCTATACGCCGCTGCACCATCTGCTGATGCAGTCTCTTTCCCAGCCTATTGTGTTGACCTCGGGTAATCGTTCCGATGAGCCGCAGTGCACGGACAATGGTGAGTCGCGGGAGCGTCTTAACGCAATTGCCGATGTCTGGTTGCTGCATGACAGGGAGATCGTCAATCGTCTGGATGATTCAGTAGTGCGTGTTGCCGACGGCCAGCTCCGTATGTTGCGCCGTGCCCGGGGGTATGCACCGGCACCGCTTAAACTGCCGGCAGGTTTCGAGCAGAGCCCGGCGCTGCTCGCCTATGGGGGGGAGCTGAAAAATACTTTCTGTCTGGTGCGTGACGGAAAGGCTTACCTCTCCCAGCATATGGGTGATCTGGAGGATCTTTCGACGCATCAGGATTACCGCCACAATCTGGCGCTCTACCAGCAACTGTTTGATCACCATCCTGAGCTGTTGGTGGTGGACAAGCACCCGGATTATCTCTCCACCCAGTGGGGGCGGGAGGAGGCCCAGGCACGTTCACTGCCGCTGCAGGAGGTACAGCATCACCACGCCCATATTGCCGCCTGTATGGCCGAGCATGGTTTAGCGCTGGATACCCAACCGGTGTTGGGGGTAGCACTGGATGGACTGGGTTTTGGTGATGATGGCGCTATCTGGGGCGGAGAGTTTCTCCTGGTCGATTACCGCCATTCTGAAAAGCTGGCCGGTTTTCAGCCGGTAGCGATGTTGGGTGGCGCCAAAGCGATGTATGAGCCTTGGCGCAATACTTACGCCCATTTGGTCGCCGCCATGGGGTGGGATGAGATTGCCCGACGCTATGCCGATTTGCCATTGGTTGAGTTTCTGTCCAGCAAACCGTTGGAGAATCTCGATATTATGATGGAGCGCGGGCTCAACTGCCCGCTTGCATCATCGGCCGGGCGGCTGTTCGATGCGGTCGCCGCTGCAGTAGGCGTTTGCCGGGATAGCGTAAGCCATGAGGGTCAGGCGGCCATCGAGCTGGAGGCCATGGCCGACAAACCGACACTCCTGGCCGGCGAAGCATATGGCTTCGATAAGTCTGCCGGGAAAGAAGGAGTGCTGCTTGGCTGGTTGCAGTTGTGGCACGGTATTTTGGACGATCTGCGGGTAGGGGTGGATCCTGGGGTGATCTCGGCGCGTTTTCACCAGGGGCTGGCCAATGCTGTTGTATCTATGGTGTTGGAGTTGTGTGAGCAGCGGCGGCTGAATAAGGTGGTGCTCTCCGGCGGGGTGTTCCAGAATCGACTGCTATTGGAGCTGACCAGCACCCAGCTTCGGGAAGAGAAGCTAACAGTGTTGAGCCCCAGTCTACTCCCCGCCAATGATGGTGGCATCTCTTATGGGCAGGCGGTTGTCGCTGCCGCCCGTTATCTATCAACGCATTAACAGGCCCTAGCTTACAAAACAGCGTTTTTCAGCTTTAAGTTGCCTTAGGGTGTCGATGCGCTCCTGGGCGGCATGGATTCTGTTTCGCTCCTGACTCTCTGACCAGCCGCCGTAGACGGGCACCACTAGAGCGGCAGCGCCAAACATACCGGTGACCAGGGCAGCGGTGCCTTGGTAGGGGTCTTCATAGAAGTTG
>JAKSCN010000582.1 GCA_022360595.1 Chromatiales bacterium | reverse complement strand
CAAGCGGGCCCTGGATTTTAATGCTGCTGCAATAATTCTCGCCCACAATCACCCCTCCGGTGTTGCCGAACCGAGCCGAGCCGACGAAAAACTGACCCAGTCGTTGAAATCACTGCTGGCCCAAGTCGATATCCGCTTGCTCGATCACGTCATCATCGGCGCCGGAGAGATGACTTCCCTGGCGGAGCGCGGATTGATATAGGCCTACTAGGGCTTATCATGACTGACAAATTTTATTGCCGATGCCAATCAAAATTGGTCTTTAGTGCAGAAAAAACTTGCGGGGCGAAACCGTTTTTGCTATAAATCCGCCTCTTTCGACCCCGATAGGGTTTTGAAACAGTTTTTATGTTGCGCCGAAGCGGCGCCACAAACTATAAGTTTTCGAGGATTGAACAATGTCCAGAGTATGTCAGGTAACGGGCAAACGTCCGGTGACTGGGAACAACGTTTCCCACGCACACAACAAAACCAGACGTCGTTTTCTGCCCAATCTCCACTATCATCGCTTCTGGGTTGAAAGCGAGAACCGCTGGGTTCGCCTGCGCGTATCTTCCAAGGGCATGCGCATCATCGACAAGAAAGGCATTGAAACGGTTCTGGCCGACATTCGTGCCCGTGGCGAAAAAATCTAAGAGGATAAGGAAATGCGTGACAAAATCAGACTCGTTTCCAGCGCTGGTACCGGACACTTCTACACTACTACCAAAAACAAGCGCAACATGCCGGGAAAGATGGAGATCAAAAAATTTGATCCCAAGATCCGCAAGCATGTGATGTACAAAGAGGCAAAAATTAAATAATTGCCTGTTTGAGACAGCAATCAAAAAAGTCCGCCTTGCGCGGACTTTTTTTTGCCTCAAGAAAGTTACCCAGGTGTCGATAGCTAGGTAGACAGAACCAGGTTCCTTATCACAAGAATAATGAGGCATCATGCAAGATATCTTTGTTGGCAGGCAGGCCATATTTGACCGTGACCTAAATGTCTTTGCCTATGAGCTGTTATATCGGGATGGCAATACCGCGGGGGCAAAGATCACTGACGGAGATCAAGCCTCATCCCGAGTTATCCTCAATGCATTGACCGAGATCGGCTTTGAGCGCCTGGTCGACAAGAAAAAAGCCTTTATCAACCTCACCCGTCACTTTTTCACCGATCTGCCGCCTATCCCGTTTAAACACTCGCGTGTGGTTCTGGAGATTTTGGAGGATATCGAGGTCGACAACAGGCTTGTGAAAAACATCAAGGCGCTGTACGAAGATGGTTATTCACTGGCTTTGGATGATTTCAATTTCGAGGAGCGCTGGACCCCCCTGATCCCCTATGT
>JAKSCN010000612.1 GCA_022360595.1 Chromatiales bacterium | reverse complement strand
ACCGGAGGCGCAGGTCTGCCTCGACAGTTGTCAGGGCTGTTCTCAGAAGTTGCTGGACTATCTGGAGGCTGAGCTGGAGAGCTGGGAGCAGCGCCTGGATGAGGGTATTGTGCCCAACTTCGGCGACCTCAATACCCTGGCCCGCAGCAGCCGGAAGATCTATCGGCTGCTACAGAGCAATGGCCTGATTGAGAAGGCTCGTCAGTGACTGTTATTCCATGACAACGCAGTTGCGCCCGTTGGCCTTGGCCGCAAAGAGTGCTTTGTCAGCGGCTGCCAGTAGCGCCTTGCCCTCGCGGTTATCTTCAACTGGGTGAAAGGTACTGACGCCAAAACTCATGGTCATCTGCAGGGATTCGCCGTCGATGCTAAAGGGGGTATCGGCAATCGCTTTGCGCACCTGCTCAAACACCGTCGCTGCCTGCTCAATCGGGTTGTGCAGTAGGATCAGAAATTCTTCCCCGCCGTAGCGCCCGACCTGGTCATAGGGCGCGATGCTTTGACTGATGCGCTCACTCACCTCTTGGAGAACATGGTCGCCGGCCATATGGCCATAGGTGTCGTTGATCTGTTTGAAATGATCGACATCACACATACCGAGGTAGAGTGGCGCCTGGGACTGGGTGGCGGACTCAAGCTCCAGATCCAGCGCCTCTATGATTGCCCCGTGATTGAGCAGCCCGGTAAGCATATCGTAAGAGGCCTGCAGGGTGAGCGTCTCTTTGGCGATATTCAACTCCTGCTGGAGGGCGAGGATGCGGCTGCCTACCTGGAGTCTGGCGCGCAGCTCTTCATTCTCAAAGGGTTTGGAGATGTAGTCGTTGGCGCCGGCATCCAGTCCCGCCACGATGTCGGCGGTATTGCTGCGTGCGGTGAGTAGAATGATGTAAGGGGGGTCTTCGCTCTCGATTTCCCGCAACCGTTTACACAGGGTCAGGCCATCGATCTTGGGCATTTCCCAGTCGAGCAGCAGCAGGCGGGGTGGGTCGTCGTCGCCCAGCATGATTTTTAATGCCTCCTGGCCATCTTCAGCCAGGACGGGTTGATAGCCCCAGTGGTCGGCGATAAAGGAGAGCATGCTGCGGGAGGTGAGATCGTCTTCGGCGATTAATATTCTTGTCATTGTAGTCGTTCCTCCATGGCTACTTTGAGTTGGGCAAATTGCTCACGCAGCCCGGGCAGGTTGTGTTGAAATGTTTCGAGATCACCGTCTTTGCCCGCCTGCTCTATTTTAGCGGCCAGCTTGCTCAGGGGTATGCCGCCGACATTGGATGAGGCGCCTTTGATTTTATGGGCCTGAGCAGCGGCCTGATCGATCTCCTCGGCCATTGCCAAAGACTCAAGTTGTTCGAGCTGTATGGGCATATCGGACAAAAAGGCTTCAGCCACTGTTCTGATCAGGCTGTCGTCCCCCATCAGGCGTTTGCTCATTGCGTCGTAGTCGAATGTGGGGGCTGTATCCGCCCCGCGCGCTTTAGCGGCTGGTGGTGGGTCAGCGGTGGCAGTTGGAGCGGCGTGTTTGCACTGCTCGGGCAGCCACTGTTCGAGTATACGGTGCAGCTTGCCGGGGTCGACGGGTTTGGCGATATGGTCATCCATGCCGGCTGCGATGCAGTGCTCCCGATCCTTTTGCATGGCGTTGGCGGTCATGGCGATGACTGGAATCTTGTGATCGCGCACTGATGAGTTGGGATTGCGAATATTTTGCGTGGCCTCATATCCGTCCATGACCGGCATTTGGCAATCCATAAAGACCAGGTCATAGGGGAACTGTTCCAGGGCGTAGAGGGCCTCTTCGCCATTGCCGGCGATATCCACATTCAGGCCGAACTTACTCAGCATGCCCTGAGCGACCGCCTGGTTGGTGGCGTTGTCCTCCACCACCAGAACACGGGCGTTGTACTGCTGTATCTCGCGTGAGGTGTAGCGGGTGATCAGGCGCTCTTCCGTACCGGTGATGCCGGCCACTTGCAGTAGTACGTTGTAGAGCTCCGACTGGTTGATCGGTTTGGTCAGATAACCTGAGAAGCCGACCGCCTGCATCTTTTGAGCATCGCCCCGGCGCCCTTGGGAGGTGAGCAGCACCAGGCGTGTCGTGCTGAACGCCTGGTCGGCCCGAATGGCAGTGCCCAACTGACTTCCATCCATGCCGGGCATCTGCATATCGATCAGCACGATAGTAAAAGGTTGTTGTTGGCCGGCGGCAGTGCGCAGTAGCTCAAGGGCCTGTTCGCCATTGGCGGCCAGTTGGTGCTCAACCTGCCAATTGGTCAGAATCTCGCCAAGTAGTCGCCGGTTGGTGGCATTGTCGTCCACCACCAGAATCTTTTCACGGCGCAGATCATCGGTCTGTTGAGGGGGGGCTTTAGCTTCGGCGCAGGCCAGATCAAGGGTGAACCAGAACTTGGAACCCTTGCCCAGTTCACTCTCCACGCCGATCTCGCCACCCATCAGTTCAATCAACTGTTTGCTGATGGCGAGGCCCAAGCCGGTGCCGCCGTATTGCCGGGTGGTTGAACCATCCGCCTGGGTGAAGCGTTCAAACAGCTTCTTCTGCTGTTCAGCACTGAGGCCGATACCGGTGTCGGTAATGGTAAAGTGCAGTAGCGCGCGGTCGTCGCTGCGCTCCACCAGGTCGTAGCGGACGGACACCTCCCCTTGCTCGGTGAATTTGATGGCGTTGCCCGCCAGGTTGGTTAAAACCTGGCGAATACGGCCGGGATCACCTGTGAACCAGCGGTGTACCACCGGGTTGGCGGGACAGATCAGTTCCAGTTGTTTCTCCTCGGCGCGAAAGACAATGGTGTTGGCAAACTCATCCATCAGGGCGCCCAGATCGAAGTCGAGAAGTTCCAGGTCGAGTTTACCCGCCTCGATTTTGGAGAAGTCGAGGATGTCGTTGATAATGCCAAGCAGGGATTGTGCGCTGTGTTTGACGGTTTTGGCGTAGTTGTGCTGTTCGCGGTCCAGTTTGGTGTCCAGCAGCAGGTTGGTCATGCCGATCACGCCGTTCATGGGGGTGCGGATTTCGTGGCTCATGTTGGCGAGAAATTCGCTTTTTGCCTGGGTGGCGGCTTCCGCGGTCTCTTTCGCTTTGCGCATGGTCACTTCGGCTTGCATGCGTTCGGTGATATCGAGATGGGTGCCGATCATACGTTTCGGCTCGCCGTGCTCATTCCACTCCACCACTTTGCCGGTATCCAGCACCCAGATCCAGTGTCCCTGTTTATGTCGAACACGTGTTTCACAGCTGTAATGCTCTATCTCTCTTCGCCAGCAGCGCTCCAGAAGCTGCTTTGAATTGGCCTGATCGTCCGGGTGCATATGGCTCATCCAGCTATCGACGGTAATAGGTTCCAGCTCGTCCAGGGTATAGCCGATGATGTTTGCCCAACGCTCGTTGAGCGTTATCCGGTTGTTCTCTATATCCCAGTCCCAAATACCGACCGCGGTGGTCTCTATCACCAGTTGGAGTTGATCCTTGCTCTCCTCCAGCGCCTTTTCGTGAGTTTGACGCATGCTTAACATATGGTTGAAGGCTTGGGCCAATTGGCCGATTTCGTTCTTTTCGTCCAACTCTACCCGTTGCTCGATACCGCCCTCCGCTACCGCCCTGCTGGTATCGGCCAGTTTGATGATTGGGTGGGTGATGCGCTTTGTCTGGTAGAAGGCGAGCAGGGCGGCCAACAGGCCGGTGGCCAGTACCAAACCCAAGGTGATACTACCCAGCCAACTGGCGTCGGCCAACGCTTCGGCACGGTCGATTTCACTGATCAGTATCCAGTTTGCGCCTGGTAAACTGACGGTTTGGTGCAGCCCGATAACCTGTTGGCCATCTGGGCCGAGGTAACTGAAGGCGTGCTCTTCCATGTCGCTGGGTAGATTGTGCTCCGGGATGTCGTGGCCGTGCTCCTCTTCCCAGTGCCTGAACTGTTCGGTGCTGATCTCCCGTTTCAGTACGTCACTTTTGTTGCCGTGAATGGCGGAACGCAGATAGCCATCTTCACCGACCATGTAGTGCACCAATGAGCTGTTATGGGTTGTGACGGCGGCAATCTGCTGGAAAATACGCTCGAGATTGATCTGAACGGCGAATACGCCGATTTTGGCGCCATTTTTGTTTAGGAGTGGTGCGGTTAAAAATCCGGCCAGCCGGTCATTTGACGGGGCATAACGCTCAAGGTCTGAAAAGTGGTGTTCTCCTGTCTCTAGCGTGTGCTTGACGGCAGCGGCAAAGCGGGTGCTGGACAGTGAGCTGGTGAAGAGGTTCTGGCCCAGGTCCGATTCACGGGCAACAGTGTATAGAATATCTCCTTCAGTATCGATGAGAAACAGGTCGTAGATGTAGTCGTAGCGGCGAATCAGGGAGAGAAAGTCACCTTGGTTCTTCTTGGCCTGTTCAAACCAGTCGAAACTGGTGATGTATTCCGATGCAGATTGTCCGCTCTGCTGCAGCCCCTCTTTTAGCCCTACCAGTAAAGCGATATTTTGTGCGACTTCAGCGTGGTTTTGTAGGTCACGTAACCGGTAGTCAAACCAATTTTTAATGAAGGCCACTTTGGCCGTGGCTGCCTGTTCCAGCTTCTCGGTGGCGGCCTCAGAGAGGCTGTGGTGGGCCTGTTGATACCCGATCCAGGCGATCAGGCTCATCGGCAGTAGTGCCATCAGCAGAAACCAGCCGATCAGGGTGCGCTTCAAAGAGGTTGTATGAGATCGAGTATTTACAGCGGGTGGGTGGTTAGTCATGGGTGGACGCCTCCCGCTTAATTGATAGGGATAGAATTGCACCCTTCCATGCGTTGGTCTGCTTGGGATGGGTGGCAGCCTGTGTGTGTACACATAGGCGCCATGCTATCTGCGGGTTTACGATTCTGAGCTTGGGCGTTACCTCGCATGCTCTGTTGATTAACATTATCTCCCCTCCGTTGGATACAAGCCCGGAATGCTGTGGTGTGTGATGATCAAATTAATGTTAATAGGCCCTGGAATCTTTAACGGCACTCAGCTAAGTGCCTTTAGTAACAGTAATTTTGTTGGGGTTGCCGAGTCTGGAGTGCGGTTTGTATTGCCGCTGGGTATCAATGCAGTGGCTGTTGCTGGATCAGAAGGGATGTTATTTCGTCGGGTGGCAGAGGCTTGCTGAACAGATAGCCCTGGGCGTAGTCGCAACGGAGCTTTTTGAGGAACTGAAGCTGCTCGTCGGTCTCAACCCCTTCGGCGATCACCTTCAGGCCCAGGCTGTGGGCCATGGCGATGGTGGCTTTGATCAGCTCTCGGTCAGCAGGATCGACGGTGATGTCGTTGACAAAACTGCGGTCTATTTTCAGTACATCGAACGGGTATTGGCGCAAGTAGCTCAGGGAGGAGTAACCGGTGCCGAAATCGTCCATGGCGATACCGATGCCCAGTTGATTCAAGGCGGTGATCGCTTGGTCAATATGGCTGTGGCTGCCCATCAAAACCCCTTCGGTGATCTCCAGCTCCAGACTATTGCCCGGTACTTGGTGATGGATAATGGAGTCTTTGAAGCAGCTAACCAGTTTGGGGTCCCGGAACTGACGCGGCGAGAGGTTGATGGCGATCTTTAAATCGGAGTCGCACTGGTTGCGCCAGATGCTTGCCATTTGCAGGGCCTGGTCGAGAATGAACTGTCCGATTGGGATGATCTGTCCTGTCTGCTCGGCAAGCGGGATAAACTCTGTCGGCGAGAGTTGTCCCAGAGCCCTGTTATGCCAGCGCAGGAGTGCTTCGACGCCGACAATGTGATTGTCGATGATATTAACCACGGGTTGGTAATAGAGGGTGAATTCATTGCGATCCAGGGCTCCGTGCATCTGCTCCTCCAGCGCCAGGCGGCGAGCCACCTCTTGATTCATGGCGTCGGTAAAGTAGGAGTAGGTGTTGCGCCCCTGCTCTTTGGAGTGGTACATGGCCGAGTCGGCGTTGCGCAGCAGCTCGGATGGACTGTTGCCATCTTGGGGATAGATGGCGATGCCGACACTGGCGGTGATGATCAGTTCGCGCCCGTCGATTTTGAACGGCTCGCGGAATTGGGTCAGTAGACTGTCGGCCACTTTGCGGGTGTCGCTGGCGCTGGTCAGTCCTCCGAGCAGAATAATGAACTCGTCGCCACCGAGGCGACCGACTGTGTCGCTGCCGCGCAAGGTGTTGCGCAGGCGCGCCGAGGCCTGAATCAGCAGCTTGTCGCCAGCGTCGTGGCCCAGTGTGTCATTGATCTTTTTGAAGTCATCCAGATCGACAAAGAGAATCGCCACCAGCGTTTCGTCCCGATCTGCGTCGTTGAGCAACTGGGAGAGCCGGTCCAGCGACAGAAAACGGTTGGGCAAGTCGGTCAGGGTGTCGAAGTGGGCTTGGTGGAGGATGCGCCGCTCCTGCTGTTTGCGCAGGGTGATGTCCTCTTTCACCGCCAGGTAGTGGCGGATTACGCCGGCCTCATCGATGACTGGGGCAATGTTGGCCTGTTCCCAAAACAGTTCGCCATTTTTCTTGCGGTTCTGGAACTCGCCCTGCCAGGTTCGGCCGTTGGTAATGGTGCGCCAGAGATCTCGGTAGAGCCCTTTAGGGGTGTTGCCCGATTGCAGCATACGCGGATTGTGGTTAATGACCTCGGTGGCCGTATAGCCGGTGATATTCTCAAAGGTGCTGTTTACGTACTCAATTTCGGCGTCGGTATTGGTGATCATGACCGATACCGGGCTTTGCTCGATGGCTTGAGAGAGGGTTTTAAGCTGCACGGCGGTGCGCTTGCGCTCGGTAATATCGGTCAGGATAAACTGCAGTAGTGTCTCGTTACCCGATTTGAAACTCATCAGATGCACCTGGGCGTCCCAGAGTTGTCCGCCAGGTCGTTGGTGGCGCCACTCGAACTCAACGGATTCGCCCCGCAAGGCCGCTTCTATATAGTGTCGCCCTTTCCGCTCCGATAGTGAGCCGTCATACTGGGTTGGGGTTGAGACATTCAGAGGGGTTTTGCCGAGCACTTCGCTACGTTTGGTAAAACCGTAGATCTTTACCGCCGCTGGATTGCAGTCAAGAAACACCAGGGTTTTGCTGTCCATCACCACCATCGGTACGCTGGAGCTTTCAAATACCCGTTGGCGGAATACTTCGCTCTCCTTGAGGGCGTTTTCAGCTTCACGCCGCTCGGTGGTGTCCCGGCCAATGCCGAGCACGCCTATTACCTCCCCCGAGGTGTCAAATACCGGTGTGCGGGTAATCTCCAGCAGCTCTTTATGGTGATCATTGCTGTAGCTGACCCAGATTTCCGAAACGTCGGTAAGGCTGCTCTCCATGACCTGCTGATCTCTGGCGGTCAGGGAGGTGGCGAGGTCGTGATTGATAAAGTTGAAAATGGTCTTGCCAATAATGTCAGCTTCACTGGCGCCTAGCAGCAGTTCGCACTTTTTATTGCAGGAGAGGTACTGCCCCTGCCTGTTTTTTAGCCAGACTACATCGGGGATAGTCTCGATCAGCAGCCGCAGACGGCTCTCTTTTTCGACCAGCTCCTGGGTGCGCTCAGCCACTTTCATCTCCAGGTTGTCGCGGGCGTTAGAGACGGCGTGTTCCGCCTTTTGCCAACGTGAGCCGATACGATAAACGGCGATAATGGCGATGGTGCTGGTCAGTACCAGTAGCGTGGCGGCAAGGATAATGTTGTGCCAGATGCCCGGCTGGAACTGGGCAAGAATGGAGTTCATGTCAGCAGAGATGCCTAATGTCCAGCCGGTGTTTAGCTGTGCCAGAATCATCACGTGTTCGTTGGCCTCGGCGGAAGCGGGTAGATGCCCACTGGCAATGCGATAGCCATAAAGATCGGTTGTAGGTGTCTGTTGGGCAAGGAAGTTTTCGACAAAGGGTTGCCGACGCAGCACCTCGATGTTGGAGAGGATGTAGTCGTTGTGGGTAATCAGGTTGCCTGCTCTGTCCAGCAGAAATATCCCCTCGCTGTTTTCGGCATAAGGGCTCTGGGTGAAGGTGTCGTGCAGGTTGGATAGGTAGAAGACTCCGCCCAGGTGGGAGGTGATCTCATCATTGTTGTTGAGTATGGGTACGTCGATGGCAACGGCTGGTATGCCGTCGGCACCGATAAAGGTGTTGGAGATAGTGGGTTGGTGCGTGCGCTTGACCGTCTGAAAATAGGTGCGCTCTGAAAGGTTGTAGGTCTGCAGCGATTTCTGCACTTCAAACGGATGGGAGATGTAGTGGTCGCCATTCGGCAGGAGTACAAACAGCACGCTGAAACGGTCATCTTTTTTATGCAGCCAGTCGAGTGCCTGGTGTCTGTCCAGGTCGATATCGGCGGGTATGCCGTTCAGCTCTTTCACGATTAGATCGGCGTTTGGCTCGGTTCGAAAGCTCTGCGTGCCGGCAATATATTGAAGGTCGGAGAGCGCTAGGTTTAACTCGCCATCAACCCACCGCGCGAGCTGTACGGTGGAGTCTTTTTTGTGGTCGATCCATTGCCTAATGGCCGACTCATACTGGGTCTGGGTCAGATAGGAGGCCAGCAGAATTATGGCAAGTATGTTGCCGATGATCAGGATGAGGGTGATTTTATGGAGGTGCGACAGTGACGAGCGCGCTCTTGTCGTGTGGTCCTGCGGAGAGACCGGTACAACATCAAGTGCTTGATCGATAAAACGTAGACTGGGCACGCTTTGTCCCTCTTCAGACTGGTGTTTGAACCCTGCTCATACCCTCCTCGCTTACTTGAACACAGGCTATCGAGCAGGTTTTAGGGTAAACGACCTCCGTTTTTTTCCATATTTTTTTAAAGCTTATATCCCTATTCTGCTGCTCTCTCAGTCGATAGACGATTGTTGCTGACTTTGGCGAGAGCGTACAGATCGCTGGTAATTTAGTGGTTTTTTTATCCAGACTCTGCAATGAGACACTATGTCGGCCGTGGTTTCGAGACTGCCCGGACGGGGTCTCGTGACAGTGTATTGGCGATGATGGGTATGATCTATTGATCATTGTTATTCGCTCTTGCTCGCGTAACAGTGCTCTGCCTGTGGCTGGCTACTGCAGATATCTACCTAGCATAGAGTTAGCGGCAAGGCGGCGGGAATCTTTAGGGAAGAACTAATCGAAATTTTAATATTGAAAATTATCGAACTTGTGCCGCTAAAGCGCATTACAGGGCCCAATATCGGCTCTGCTGGCTTGTCTGGATGTATACGAAAAAGCCAAACGGATTTTGGGTTGTCGCATATCTGTATTACCACGGAGAGGTATCGCCATGCTGAAGCAGTTAACTATCCGCAATGTCTTTTTACTGTTAATCGCACTGATTGCAATACTGAGTTTTACCCTACTAGGGTTCCAGATGCAGATGACGTCAGTCGTAAAGGACTCGTTTGACACCTACATAGACACCGCTGTGAAACGTAATGATCTGCTGTTTGAGATTCGTGAGGCAGTGGGTTATGGCGGTGCGATACATCAGTTCAAGAACTATGTGTTGCGGGGCAAGGATAAACAGTATGCTGCCTTCAACCAGCGCTATGAATCATTAAGCAAGACGCTACGCGCCTATAAGGCATTACCGGATATAACCACCAAAGAGCGACAAGCCATTGATGATATCGCCGAGGTGTTCGCCAAATATCGCCGGGCATTGGATAGTGTTAAAAGCCATGTGGCGAATGGCCTGCCCCCCAGGGAGATCGATAATCTGGTGAAGATCAGTGATGGTCCCGCCGTTAAGGGGCTCACCACTTTGCAGGCGCACTTCACTTATCTGACCGATAAGGAGCGGACCCTCCTAGCCAATGGTATCGCCGACATTGAACATGGCATGTTGCTCTGGGTGATCGGTTTTTCGGTGATCATGACCGGTTTGCTGATCACCTTCTCGCGTCGGATTTTGCTGCCGCTCAATGAGGCGGTCTTGGCAATGCATGAGGTGGCCGAAGGGGATGGGGATCTGAGCCGACGCCTGGCGGTACATGGGCAGGATGAGGTTGCCGAGCTGGCCAAGGGTTTCAATCAATTCTCTGACAAGATATCCGAACTCGTCTCAAAGGTGCGGGCAACCAGCAGGCAATTGGGTGAATCAACCAGCCGTTTAACCACGGCGTCAAACAACGCGAAAGATTCGGTTGAAGACCAGCAGTACGCCCTTGAACAGACGCTGCAGGAGATCTCGACTCTCAATACCACGGTGCATAATGTCGCGCAGCACGCGGTTGAGGCATCGGAAAACACCACATCCGCCAACCAAAAGGCCTCTGCCGGGAGGCAGGTTATCAATGAGACCATCGAGTCGATCAACACCTTGGCGGGTCAGGTCAATAAAACCTCACAAGTTATTATGCAATTGCAGCATGACAGTGAACAGATCGGTTCAGTGCTGGATGTGATTCGTGGCATTGCAGAGCAGACCAATTTGTTGGCGCTTAACGCGGCTATTGAGGCGGCCAGGGCCGGTGAACAGGGCCGGGGTTTTGCAGTGGTGGCCGATGAGGTGAGGACGCTGGCGAGCCGCACTCAGGAGTCGACTCAAGCGATTCGTCATATGATAGAGCAGCTTCAGGGCGGCGCTGTTGAGGCGGTGGATGTCATGGAGACCAGCAAGAGTTACGGTGAGAGCAGTGTCGAGCAGATTGCCGAGGCTGGCCGGGTATTGGTTGAGATCGATGAGGTGATCGATGGTATCAGTTTGCTAAATGCACAAATAGCAAAGGTTTGTAATCTAGATATATTTATAATGTGTTTGCTGAAGTTAAAGATAAACGCCAAGAGGAGAAATCAAACAGATAATTTATTTACTAAATCGTCTTGTCATGCTCTCAGTGTAAGTAAACGTT
>JAKSCN010000368.1 GCA_022360595.1 Chromatiales bacterium | reverse complement strand
CTGCCGACCTTGATGGTGTCGCCCGCCAGGGCAGCACCGCTCAGGCTCAGCAGACCGGTCACCGCCAGCGCGGTCAGGGTTTTACGTAGGTTCATGATAACTATCACTCCTCTTCAACTGATTGCGTTGTAATAATGCTTAACAGGTGTATACCCTGTTTTATTGTTATCGATTGTACATATTAAAATTACGAAATACGTAAAGTTTTGTTTTTATTTATGTTGGCTAAATAAAAACACTCTAGGAAATATCGGTCAATATCTGCCATTAATGCTCTTTCGTATGTTATGAATAACGTAATTGATTGCAGTTTTGTCTCGTCAATACTGCAACTTTCCGGCGCATGAAGTGCTAGGCGATATTCCGGTTATCCACGACACGCTTCGCTTTGCCTTCTGATCGATCCACTTCACCTGGTGCACACAGGGTAATGTCGGTACTGATACCGGCGTAGGATTTGATCATGTGTTTCAGATGGCCAGCGAGCTCTTTGCCCTTGCCGGTCTTGAGCTCAACCTCGGGTTTGATCTCTACAAAGACACGCAGTTTATCGAGGTGACCATCACGGTACAGCTCCAGCTGGTAATGGGGAGTGAGCTGGGGCTCTTTGAGAATGATCTCTTCGATCTGGGATGGGAAAACATTCACCCCACGGATGATCATCATGTCATCGGTACGGCCGGTGATCTTGCCCATGCGGCGCATGGTGCGGGCGGTACCGGGCAGCAGCTGAGTGAGGTCGCGGGTGCGATAACGGATCATCGGCAGCGCCTCTTTACAGAGCGAGGTGAATACCAGCTCGCCGGTTTCGCCATCTTCCACCACCTCACCGGTCTCCGGGTTGATGATCTCAGGGTAGAAGAGATCTTCCCAGATGGTCAGTCCGTCTTTGGTCTCGACACACTCCTGGGCAACGCCCGGGCCGATCACTTCGGAGAGGCCGTAGATATCGACGGCATCGATACCCATACGCTCTTCGATCTCCTGGCGCATGGCGTTGGTCCAGGGCTCGGCGCCGAAGATGCCGGTCTTCAGTGAACTGTTTTTGGTATCCAGTCCCTGGCGATCCATCTCATCGGCGATATTCAAAAAGTAGGAGGGGGTGACCATTATCACCGACGGCTTAAAGTCGTTGATCAGCTGGACTTGCTTTTCAGTCTGGCCGCCCGACATGGGGATCACCGTACAACCCAGACGCTCTGCACCATAGTGAGCACCCAAGCCACCAGTGAACAGACCGTAGCCATAGGAGACGTGACAGATATCCCCCGGCTTGCCTCCGGCAGCACGAATGGAGCGCGCCATCACATTGGCCCAGGTGTCGATGTCGTTCTGGGTATAACCGACAACGGTGGGCTTGCCTGTGGTACCGCTGGAGGCATGGATACGCACCGCCTGCTCACGAGGTACCGCAAACATCCCGAAAGGGTAGTTGTCGCGCAGATCCTGTTTATGAGTGAACGGGAACTTGCTCAGATCAGAGAGTGATTGGAGATCGTCCGGGTGTACGCCGTGTTCGTCGAAGCGTTTTTTATAGAAGGGTGAGTTGTCGTAGGCGTGTTTCAGTGACCACTTCAGCCGCGCCAGCTGCAGGGAGCGTAGCTCATCGATACTCGCTGTCTCGATAGGGTCGAGATTGGCTCTCGGATCTGTCATTGTCTATATCCTCTTTCTCTAAGACGGTCTGCTTGACCAGT
>JAKSCN010000512.1 GCA_022360595.1 Chromatiales bacterium | reverse complement strand
TTGCAATGCGGCCGTTTTCGATATAGAGAGTCAGGTGCCAGCTACCATCGGCGTTCTCACTCCAGCCATAGCGATCTCCCTGACTGATGAAGTGGACCGGACGCGCCGGTTCAAACACCACGCCAGCCCGCTTGGATACCTCCTCGGTAAATGTCGCCAGCCCCATTGTTTCAATGGTGTATTTCAGGCGTGCGTGACGCCGGCTGACACGATTACCGAAGTCGCGCTGGGTGGTTACCACCGCTTCCGCCACGGCCAGAACCTGCTCGGGTTTGATAAAGCCGAGTTCATCCGCCAGACGGGGGAAGGTGGTGGTGTCATCATGGGTTGTACCCATGCCGCCACCGGCCAACACATTGAACCCGATTAACTGGCCATCATCGACGATAGCGATGAAGCCGAGGTCGTTGGTATAGACATCGACATCGTTATAGGGCGGTACCGCCACCGCGGTTTTAAATTTGCGTGGCAGATAAGTGTCACCGTAGAGCGGTTCAGATTCGCCTCCGGCAACCGCTTCACCATCCAACCAGATCTCGTGATAGGCGCGAGTCTTAGGCAGCAGATGCTCACTGATCCGCTTGGCCCACTGGTAGACCTCGGCGTGTAGATCGGACTGCTCCGGCAGAGGGTTGCAGAGTACATTTCGATTCACATCGCCGCAGCCGCCGATGGAGTCGATCATCACCTGATTGATGCGCTTGATCAGGGGTTTCAGATTCTTCTTCAGAATGCCGTGAAACTGAAACGTCTGGCGGGTGGTCAGGCGGACGCTGCCGTTGCCCAGTTCACGGCTTACGGAGTCGATCGCCAACCACTGCTTTGGGGTGCAGACACCGCCGGGCAGGCGGGCGCGTAGCATGAAGCTGTAGTAGGGTTCCAGGAACTGCTCCTGACGCTCCAGGCGCAGGTCACGATCATCCTGTTCATAGAAGCCGTGGAATTTACTGATCTGATCGTCATCGGGTGAGAGTGATCCTGTCGCCTCGTCAGCCATGCTCTGTTTCAGCGTGCCGCGCAGATGGTTACTGTTGAGCTTGATGGTTTCGTTTGGGTTGAGTTGTGTTGTCATTAGTAAACATCTCGCAGGTAACGGCCCTGGCTACGCAGG
>JAKSCN010000608.1 GCA_022360595.1 Chromatiales bacterium | reverse complement strand
TGGATGTGTTGGAGGTGGAACAGACCTTTGTGTTTGCTGATATGCCTGAGAAACCCGTACCTTCACTTCTGCGTGGCTTCTCGGCCCCTGTGAAGCTGAACTACGACTACAGCCGTGAAGAGCTGATGTTCCTGATGAAGCATGACACCGATGGCTTTAACCGCTGGGATGCCGCGCAGAGGCTCTCCCAGCGCATACTGCTGGGGCTGGTCGGCTCTCCCGACTTTGCCATTCCCGACGGCTATATCGAGGCCTGCCGGCAGGCTCTCAATGATGGCGCTGATAAACAGCTATTGGCCGAGGTGCTTACCTTGCCCTCGGAGTCCTATCTCGGTGATCTGATGACGCAGGTTGACGTGGATGGCATTCACCGTGCACGGGAGCGGTTGAAGAGAGTGCTGGCTGAGCGGCTCTACGACGATCTCCTCAACTGCTACCACTCCAACAGTGAGCAGGGTGAGTATGATCTCTCACCCGACGCGATCGGCCGCCGCGCACTGAAAAATCTTGCCCTGAGCTATTTGGTTCAGGCAGACCGGGCCGAGGGTATCGAACTGTGCATGAGTCAGTATCGGCAGGCGACCAATATGACCGATATGCTGGCGGCGTTATCCCTGGTGGCCGATACCGATTCGCCGGCCGCCGATGAGCTGTTGGAGGATTTCTATCAGCGCTGGCAGAGCGATCCCCTGGTAGTGGATAAGTGGTTTACCGTGCAGGCCATCGCCAAACGGGCTGATACCCTGGAGCGGGTAAAAGGGTTGTTGGAGCATCCGGCGTTCTCCATTACCAATCCCAATAAAGTGCGCGCTTTAATCGGAGCGTTCTGCGCCGGTAATGTGGTGCGTTTCCATGACGTCAGTGGCGCGGGGTACCGTTTCCTGGTTGATCAGATCATCACGCTGGATAGTTTGAATCCCCAGGTGGCCGCCCGGATGCTGCGGATTATCTCCCGTTGGCAACGCTACGATGAACAGCGCCAGACGCTAATGCGTGAGCAGCTACAGCGTATTCTGGACAGTCATCAAATCTCTAAGGATCTGTACGAGATCGTTTCGAAGAGCTTGGCTTAACCGAAATTCCCCTTGCTCAATCGTTAATTGACCGGGCAAGGGGGGGTACTACTCGTCGGCTTTGTAGCCTATGCGAAAACCACCCCAGTGCCTTCCACGCACATAGATGGGAACCGACAGGTCGTGCAGAATCTCGCCGGTATCCCGCTTATAGGTCTGGAGCAGGAACGGCTCTGTGTGAGCACCACACCGTGCGCCTGTCGGGTCGTTGAAGATACGCTTGGTGCGATTGGTCATCAGATCCTTCTCATAGTCACCCGTCAGCGGTTTTGAATAGCGCTTGTTGTGGGTGGGGAAATAGCCTTTGGTATCTACCGCGCCGGCGTAGAGGATGCTCGGGTTATTGTCCAGAACCGGTTCCTGAATCGCCGGCAGGGCACTGTCGGTAAAGTTGTCATAACGGGTGTGGTACTTCTGTGGGTTGGTATTTGCAATAGGCTGATAGTTCTGATCAAACAGATCATCGATCGTAAGGCGCCCGTCGTCGATCGCCCGTTCAAAAGTCGCCCCTACCTGCTTCGCCGCCTCATAGGTGATGTCCCGCATTTTGGAGTGTAGGTTCTCGATATTGAACTGCATCAGAATGGAGTGAATCTCCTCCGCCATTTGAGAGAGTTTGTCGGCCTGGGTTGCGACACCAGTGATACCGGTTTCAGTCTCAGATAGATGGCCGCTGGCGGAGTTGATGGCGCTGGATATCTGATTCACCTCAGCATAGTTTTGCTCGGTGCCGTTGGCGATCTCTTCCACCTGCGCTTGCATATGTTCGGAGCGTTGGAAGATCTGCTCGAACTGCTCGCCCACTTGACCAGTGCGGCTGGTGCCCTCATTGATCGAAGTGACCAGGGATGACATGGTCTCTACCGCCTGTTTAACATCGGAGCTGATCTCGTTCACCATGACACCGATCTCATCTGTTGCGTCGGCAGTCTTTTTGGCCAGGCTGCGCACCTCATCGGCTACCACCGCAAATCCACGGCCCTGTTCACCGGCGCGCGCCGCTTCAATCGCCGCGTTCAGGGC
>JAKSCN010000222.1 GCA_022360595.1 Chromatiales bacterium | reverse complement strand
CCGATGGCAATCGCATTGTCTCCCTCGGCTATAACGGCTTTGCAGCTGGTGTGCACGATTCAGATGAGCGCTTGAGTGATCGCAACTGTAAGCTCAATCTCACCATTCATGCTGAAGAGAATGCCATGATCTTCGCCAAACGGGATCTCACCGGCTGTACTGTCTATGTAACCCACCCGCCTTGTCCGCGCTGTGCCTCGAAGCTAATTCAGGAGGAGGTGAAGCGGATTGTCTCCATTGCGCCGAGTGATGATTTTCTTTCCCGCTGGGCGGATGATCTGAAGCTCTCCTATCAGATGTATGAAGAGGCGGGTATTCACTTTCAAACTTATGATTTGGCAGACATCAATACCGATAACGCCAAGGTGACGGTCGCGCCAGGGGGCTTCTTTAGACAGGTGCTGGGTCGCCTGCTTGACTGTACGCCAGGTAGTAAATAATTGGGTCTAGTGTCCTGTCCCGCACTGAGTTGCGGGACAGGACACTAGTTCAGATTGCTGACCACAGGTTGCCAGGCCAGTTCGGTGAGTAGCATCTGGAAGGTGTTGTCGCCGTCATGGCGCACGATTTTGACCGGCAGATAGTTGAGTTCGGGGGCCATCCAGAGGGTGGCTTTTGATTGGCGTCTGTTTTTCTGACGATCCAGACGAATGCTGTGGTAGTTGCCGGCGGTAGTCTCAACCCTTTCACTGCCCTGATTAAGATAGTCGTAAGTTTTAAGTCGTCCACCGTCAGCCACTCGAAAAGTGAAGGGCTCTTCTTGTCGATTAAGCGATAGCATCAGCGCCAACTGTTGACTGAATTTATCTTGCACGCCCGGTTGGATGCTCATGGTCCAGAGGGACTCGGGAGTGCGGTTGATCACTTTTTTTTCCGGCCATTTAAACGTCAGATCGACCTCGTGGTGTTTTTTCGGGCGCTTGTGGTGGTAGCTATAGTGGCTGGGAATAACCCTGTCGACCTTGAGACGGCCACGGCTGATTTCGGTTACCTCGTCATCACGGAGGATGGAGATCAGTCCAGTGGTTACGGTTTTTGCCTGGTAGTGGTAATCACCCTGGGCGTCAATGGTGAGGACGACGTTGACAGTGCCGAAGGTGAGGCTGCCTAGACTCAGTTTATAGGTGGCAGTGAAAGGGTGAAGTGCGGTTTGCTGGGAGGAGTCAGCAAAGGTATACGGCGGTAATCCGCAAAGCAGAAGCAGTGTCAGGAGCCGCCGTAGCCACTTCATTCAGGTGGTGTCTCGTCAAAGGCCAGTTGGCGTGGGCTGGTGAGAGGCTCACCGTCCAGCACCGCTTTGTTGTCGTTCATTGCGAGACGTCCCTCGGCAAACCAGCGTACAACAGTCGGGTAGATGATGTGTTCCCGGGTAAGCACGCGGGCAGCCAGTTTGTCGGCGTCGTCGCCGGTTTCCACCGGTACCTGCGCCTGCAGGATCACCGGGCCGCCATCCAGTTCCGCAGTCACAAAATGGACGCTTGCGCCATGGGTCTTATCACCGGCATCCAGAGCGCGCTGGTGGGTGTGCAGGCCGCGGTACTTGGGCAGCAGAGAGGGGTGGATGTTGAGCATCCGTCCCTGAAAGCGGTCGACAAACTCTGGGGTCAGGATGCGCATGAAGCCGGCGAGTACCACCAGTTCGGGCTTGAAGCTCTCCACCAGTTCGCCCAAGGCTTGGTCGTAGCGCTCACGATCGGCAAACGCTTTGTGGTTCAAAACCGCTGTTTCGATACCGGCATTGGCAGCGCGTGTCAGGCCGTAGGCTTCGGCCTGATTGCTGATCACGGCTTTTATCTCAACCGGTAAATCTGCGGCTGCCCCATCGATGATCGCCTGCAGATTACTGCCACTACCGGAGATCAGTACGACCAGCGGTAGTTTTTTTGCCTGACTCATTAGAGGGCTCCGCTCACTTCTACTACGGCATCGCCTTCGGCGGCTTCGATATGGCCCAGTACCCAGGCTTGTTCGCCCTGCTCCTGGAGAATCTGGACAGTGCGTTCGGCATCAGCCCCGGCAACACAGACCACCATGCCGACGCCGCAGTTGAAGGTGCGCAGCATCTCGGATTCCGCCACATTGCCCTGTTCCTGGAGCCAGCGAAAGATCGGCGGCAATTCCCAGGAGCTGCTGTTGATGACTGCTTTGCTGTTCTCGGGCAGTACGCGAGGCAGGTTCTCCGGCAGACCGCCGCCAGTGATGTGGGCGAGGGCATGGATCTGGATCTCTTCCTGCAGCTTTAATAGTGGTTTGACGTAGATACGGGTTGGCGCCAGCAGTGCTTCGCCCAGGGTGGTGTCACCCATCGCCTGGCTGAGATCGGCACTGCTGACTTCCAGAATTTTACGCACCAGGGAGTAGCCGTTGGAGTGAGGGCCGGAAGAGGCGGTACCCACCAGTACATCTCCTGGGGCGACGCGGCTCTGGTCGATAATCTCGCTCTTCTCGACTATGCCGACACAGAAACCGGCCAGGTCATAGTCGTCGGCGTCGTACATGCCGGGCATCTCGGCGGTTTCACCGCCTGTCAGGGCAGCACCAGCCAGCTCACAGCCTTTGGCGATGCCTTTGACGACGTCGGTGGCGACATCGACATCAAGATGGCCGGTGGCGTAGTAGTCGAGGAAAAACAGCGGTTCAGCCCCTGTGACCACGATGTCATTGGCGCACATGGCCACCAGGTCGATACCAATGGTGTCGTGTTTGTTCAGTTCAAGGGCCAATTT
>JAKSCN010000114.1 GCA_022360595.1 Chromatiales bacterium | reverse complement strand
GTTGAAGCGGTTGCGCGGTAAGGTGGGGCTGGAGTGATAATCAAATTAGTGTTAACAGGCCCTGGATAATCCAATAAAAAAGCCCCTGCAGAAGGGGCTTTTGGTGGTTATTCCCTTGATCAGCCGTAGATCAGCTTTGGCAGCCAGATTGCCAGTTGCGGCCAGAAGGCGAGCATGCCGATGGTCAGAACCTGGATCAGAATAAAGGGCGCTACACCCAGATAGATGTCGGTGGTCTTGATCTCAGCAGGAGCGACACCGCGCAGATAGAAGAGTGAGAAGCCGAAGGGCGGTGTCAGGAATGAGGTCTGGAGGTTGAGGGCGATCATCACGCCGAGCCAGACCGGATTGAGATCCATCGCCAGCAGTACCGGGGCTACCAGAGGCACAACCACGAAGGTGATCTCGATAAAGTCGAGAATAAAGCCGAGCAGGAACATTATCAGCATCACGGTAACCACTGCGCCAAATACGCCACCGGGTAGATTGCTGAGGATCTCCTGAACCACCTCATCACCGCCAAAGCCGCGAAAAACCAAGGAGAAGACCGAAGCGCCGATTAGAATCAGGAACACCATGCTGGAGACCTGGGTGGTGCCGCGCATTACCTCTTTTAGAATGGTGAAGTTGAACTGTTTCTGACTAATGGCCAGCAAGATGGCGCCTGTTGCACCGACGGAAGCGGCCTCTGTCGGTGTCGCCAGCCCGCCCATGATTGAACCGAGTACTGCAACAATGAGGAAAAGCGGTGGAAACAGTACCTTGAGCGCGCGGATGAAAAGCTCTTTTTGATCGATTGATCGGCGCTCTTCTTCTGGAATGGGGGGGACTGCTGAGGGCTTAAAGATAGCGACGCCAACGATGTAGAGGATGTAGAGTCCAACCAGCATCAAACCAGGCAATAGTGCGCCGGCGAATAGATCCCCAACGGAGACGGTATCAGGCGAAAAGATACCCATGTCGAGCTGTGCCTGTTGGTAGGCTGAGGACATGACATCACCCAACAGCACCAACACGATAGAGGGCGGGATGATCTGTCCGAGAGTACCTGATGCGCAGATTGAGCCGGTGGCGACTTTGGCGTTATAGCCGCGTTTCATCATGGTGGGCAAAGAGAGCAATCCCATGGTCACTACAGTGGCGCCAACGATGCCGGTACTGGCCGCCAGCAGCATACCAACTACCATGACCGAAATGCCCAGACCACCGCGTAGCGGGCCGAACAGCAGTGCCATGGTATCAAGTAGCTGTTCCGCCACTTTGGAGCGCTCCAGCATAATCCCCATAAATACAAACAGCGGTACGGCAATCAGGGTTTCGTTGGTCATGATGCCGTAGAGGCGGTTGGGGATGGCCTCCAGAAAAGCGGAGTCGAAGGTGCCGGTGGCGATGCCGATGACAGAGAAGATTAACCCTGTGCCGGCCAGGGCAAAGGCAACAGGATAGCCTGAAAGCAGCACGGCAAAGACGGAGACAAACAGAATCAGGGGCATGAATTCGGCCATGATCAGCGCTCCTTATCTGCAGTGGTGTGAGCAGGGAACGGCAGTCTGCCGGTCAGGTAAAACAGATTGGTGAAGAATATGGCGATGCCCTGCAGAGTCAGCAGGCCGGCCATCACCATAATCACTGTCTTCAGGAGGAAAACGGCAGGAATACCGCCCGCCTCTTGGGATGTTTCCAGCACCGACCAGGAAGCTGCCACATACTCCCAACTGATCCAGAAGATGAACAGGCAGACAGGCAGCAGCAGAAATAGGGTGCCCAGCATGTCCACCCAGGCTTTGAAGCGCGGCGTGTTGTCTCGATAGAGGATATCCACGCGTACGTGGCCCTCATGTTTCAGGGTGTATGAGGCGCCGAGCATGAATACCAGGGCGTGCATGTAGATGATGGATTCCTGCATGGCGATCCAACCGATATTGAACAGGTAGCGCAGGACTACCACAATAAATGTGATGAGTACCATGAAGAGGGTGAGCCAGGAGATGCTGCGGCCGATCGATTCGTTGAGGCTGTGAATCAAACGGATAAAGCCAGGGGTACTGCCGGATGGTGCTGATGTGGGGGCCATCTTTACTCCAACATACTATTAATTGTTTTATGATGATGTCTCTGAACAGCCGCTATAGTACCAGACGGCTCATTTGAGGGTTATCGCTTTTTGACTATCTCTACTGCCCGATTGCCGCTTGCGCTCTATCTCCATATCCCTTGGTGTGTGCGTAAATGCCCCTATTGTGATTTCAATTCCCATCAGATCGATGGATGCCCTGATGCGCTGGGCTATGTACGTGCGCTGTTGGACGATTTGGCCTTTGAAGCTCCGTTGATTGGCGAACGGGAGGTATCGACTGTTTTCATCGGTGGCGGCACGCCGAGCCTGTTCCCTCCCGAGGTGATCCAGACACTACTGCTCGGTGTGGCTCAGCGGATCAATCTGGCCGCTGATGCAGAGATCACCATGGAGGCCAACCCGGGCACCTTTGAGGCAGCGTGGTATAGAGGTTATCACGAGGCTGGGGTGAATCGGCTCTCTATAGGCGTGCAGAGCTTTAATGATGATGCGCTGCAGGCGTTGGGGCGAATCCATAGCTCTGAACAGGCCCATCTGGCTATTGGACAGGCGCTGCAGTCGGGTTTCGATAGTGTCAATATTGATCTGATGTTTGGTCTGCCCGGGCAGAGCCTTGAGCAGGCGCGGGCGGATCTGGCGCAGGCGATTGGCTTCTCCTCCGGCCATATCTCCTACTACCAGTTAACCCTTGAACCCAATACGCTGTTTCATCGCCACCCTCCTGTACTGCCGGAAGAGGATCTGATAGCGCAGATGCATGAGCAGGGGCAGACGCAGTTGGCGGCAGCAGATTATCGACCCTACGAAGTTTCTGCTTATGCACGCGCGGATCTGCAATGCCGGCATAACCTCAACTATTGGGAGTTTGGAGACTATCTCGGGATAGGTGCGGGAGCTCACGGTAAGCTCTCCAGTGAGTTGGGGGTGCGGCGTCGTTGGCGTGTACGCCACCCCAACGCCTACCTCAGCGGTGCGGGCTCAGCGCAGGCGGTATCCGGTGAGCGGTGGCTTAGCGAGCAGGACTTGATACTGGAATTTATGATGAATGCGTTGCGCTTGCGAGCTGGATTCTCCCTGTCGCTGTTCGAGTCCAGAACCGGCCTCCCGTTCGAAAAGATTGCTGCTCTAATAAGCCAGGCGGAAAAGCGTGAATTGCTGCTTCGAGATGGTGATGTATTTATGACGACTGAGTTTGGACGTCGCTATCTCAATGAACTCTTAGAGATTTTCTGTCTCTAAATGCTACATAAGTGGCAGTTAGGAATTTCTGTCTGCGACGTTGTATATCCTTTGTGTTACGCTTTTTTTAAGTTGTTTAGAGAGATGCAGAGAGGCTACTATGCGCGAAAATCAGGCAAATGAGTTGCCCGAAATGGATTTCGAGCAGTGGTCTGAGTTGGCCAAAAACGATATGGAAGCGTTCGAAAAAATGCGGCTTGCGGCTATTGAATCGGTCATTCAGAGTGCTCCTCCGCATCAGCAGCGCCGCTTACGAGGTCTGCAGTGGCAGATTGATCAGGAGCGCCGGCGCGCTAGCAATCCATTGGCTGCCAGTATACGTCTCTCTAATATGATGTGGGAGGCGCTAGTCGGGCCAGGTGGGCTGTTGGAGAGCCTGCGTGGTGTTGTAGAACCCGAGATGAAACCGGCAAAGGAGCGTTGCTCAGCCGCAGTGCTTCCCTTTAACCGCCCTACCGAGTAACAGTTTTCCCGTGCTTTGCTGATTTGAGCGTCATAAGCTGCTTAAGGGGCATCGGTTTGCCAAAGAGGTAGCCTTGGCCCAAGCAGCAGTCGTTAGTGCGTAAAAATTCCAGCTGTTGCTCGGTTTCGATGCCTTCGGCAATGACATTTAGGTTGAGCTTGTTGGCCATGGCGATAATGGCGGCGGTGATTTCCATGTCGTTGCTGTCAGCGGGGATGTCCATCACGAAGGAGCGGTCGACCTTCAAAGTGTCCACGGGAAAGCGCTTTAGATAGGCCAGGGACGAATAGCCGGTGCCAAAGTCATCGATACTCAGGCCGATTCCCATATCTTTCAGGCGGTTTAATGATTTGATGGCGTGATGGGTATTCTCCATCAGGGCGCTTTCGGTGAGTTCCAGTTTGAACCTGTCTGGAGATGAGCAGAACTGAGAGAGAATTTTCTGGGTGCGGTTGAGAAAATCGGGGTGCTGAAACTGGCGGGCGGAAATATTAATGCTGACCCAGTCAATCTGGAACGCTTCCGCCGCCATGTATTGGAGATCGCGGCAGGCAGTGGTGATTACCCATTCGCCCAGCCTGTTGATCAAGCCGGTCTCTTCGGCGATTTGAATGAAGCTGTCTGGATAAAGCAGGCCTTTGTCCGGGTGATTCCAGCGCAGTAACGCCTCCACTCCCACAATGTGATTGTCTTCCAGGCAGACGACCGGTTGGTAATAGAGCTGTAGGTGATCTTGCTCCATTGCGGCGAGCAGTTCATGCTCGACGGTCAGTCGGCGAGAGACCTCAGCGTTCATCTGCTCGGTGAAAAACTGGAAGTTATTTCTCCCCTTGGCTTTGGCGCTGTAGAGGGCCAGATCGGCATTTTTCATCAGCTCTTCGGGCTCTGTGGCGTTATCCGGGGCCAGTGTGATGCCGATGCTGGTAGTGATTGCGCCCTGGAAGTCGGGCATCTCCATGCTGCGGCTGAGTACGTTGATTATCTTTCGGGCTATGCTGCGGGCGCCGTGAATGCCGTCGATATGCGGTATCAAAATGGCAAACTCATCACCGCCCAGCCTGGCCACGGTATCCTGGTGGCGTACACAGCCCAGCAGGCGTTGGGCAACGGTTTTCAGCACCCTGTCGCCGGCGTCGTGCCCCAGGGCGTCGTTGATATTCTTGAAGCGATCAAGGTCGAGATACATCACCGCTGTTTGGTGATTGTCCCGTTTAGACGACTCTACAACTTGCTGCAGTCGGTCAATAAACAGGCGTCGGTTGGCCAGTTCGGTGAGGCTGTCATATAGTGAGAGGTGCTCTGCCTTGGCGTGGGCCTCTTTCAGGGCGGTAATATCTTCACTAACCCCGATGAAGTGAGTGATCTCACCTAGGTCGTTCTTGATCGGCGAGATGCTGAGCAGTGTCCAGTAGAGTGAGCCGTCCTTATTGCGGTTGAGTAGTTCGCCGCGCCATTCTGAGCCGCTTTGAATGGTGCTCCAGAGTTTTGCGTAGATATCGTCGTGGTTGTGGCCCGATTTCATCAGGGCGGGTGTTTTACCGATCGCCTCGTCGATATTGTAACCGGTTACCCGAATGAATTGAGGGTTGACGTACTCAATGACACCATCGGTGTCGGTGATCATTACCGAATTCCCGGAGTGCTCCACGGCGCGGGAGAGTTTTTCGATAGTTTCGGCCGCTTTTCGCCGTTCGGTGATATCTTCAATCTGGGCAATGGAGTTGATCGGTCGTTTCTGTTCGTCACGGATGACCGCGGCATTCACGGCGCCCCAGACGATGTCGCCATCTTTGCGTAAAAAACGTTTCTCCAGGTAAAGCGAGGGGATCTCGCCAGATAACATCCGTCGAATCCCCTTCATACTGGATTCAAGGTCGTCAGGGTGGGTGATGTCGGCGACGCTTAGAGTGAGCAGCTCTTCTTCACTGTAACCCAGCATGCTGCAGAAGGCGGGATTGACCCGAAAGAAGGAGCCGTCGGTATTGGTCATGGTCATGCCATTGACCGCATGGTTGAAGGCTGTCTGCATCACTTTGTCGCTTTGACGACGGGCGGCCTCTGCCTGCTTGAGTTGGGTCAGGTCGATGACGAATGCGAAAGAGCCCTGATAGACGCCATCATCATCGTACATGGTGGTGGCGTTGAAATGGGTGGGGACATTGTATCCCTGCTTATGACGCAGGGTGATTTCGTAGTTGCGGTGCGGAACAATCGATGTCAGCGAGATTTGATGGCGGAAGATGGCGGCATTTTTTTCGTCGACAAACTCGTAGGGGAGCTTACCCGCCATCTCTTCGGGTTGATACCCTATCATTTCGCAGAGAGCCCGGTTTACGCTCTCCGTCTTTTTCTCAGCGCTGATCAGCCAAAACCCCGTGGGGGTATTGTCGATGATATAGCGGTGGCGCTTTTCACTCTTAGCCAGCGCTTTTTCTGCGGCCCGCTGTTCGGTGATATCGTGGATAATCGAATAGAGCAGTAGTTGGTTATCTGCATGTACTGGCCCTGAGTGCACCTCCACGTCACGGATTTCGCCATTGGCTGTGCGATGTTTAAAAAAGAACTTACTTCTTTTCTCATTCTGCGCCCTGGTCATCTCGGCCTGAACATCCTCTTTAGAGAGAATGTTGATGTCGGAAATTTTAAGTCCCTTGAGCTGATCGCGGCTGTAGCCGTAGAAGTTGCTGGCTGTCTGGTTGGCGTCGATAATCTGACCGTCTGTAGGGTCAATGAGCAGCATAACCGCCCGGTTTCCAATGAACAGATCGCGGTAGCGCTCGGTGGCTAAGTGAGCGTCGGTGCTGTCTTGTTCATTGCTGAGGATGATGTTTTTGTCGCTTGTGGGGTCCTCGGTGAGTAGGCAGTGCAGGCTGTGCCAGCGCATTCCCCGTTGAGTGAGTATGGCTACTTCGCCCTTAAAGTG
>JAKSCN010000055.1 GCA_022360595.1 Chromatiales bacterium | reverse complement strand
CACTATCAGTGATCCGGGTGCCATCACAACCTGTGGTCAGCCGACCATCGATAGGTCCGTCGAGAGGGGAGTGTTCCTATGGCAGGATTGCCCGAGCAACAACTGGCACATGCGGGTCACAGCCGGTGGTGGACCCAGGGTTGACTACGACGGCCAGGTAAGTGCGGCGCAGCCGTTCCCCTCCGTGCCGGTACCGTTCAGCCTCGAAGGTGCTGACTCGCTTGACAGCAGTGATCCGATGCTCATTCTCTATGACTTGAGAGTGGCCAATACCGGTCAGGATGGCTTCGGGTTTGAGGTGCCTGCCAGTGGACAGACCTGCTTCGAAGTGCTCTCCCCGGTGGACGCTCAGCTATTTCTTGGCCCGGATAAGCAACTGGTTGGTAACTCGGTGGATCTGGCGACAACCGGTCCCTGTAACTAAAAGGAGAAAGCAGTAGACTGCAAAACCGGACGCAGAGCATGCAGAGAGTATTGGATTTTTTACTTCCTGCATTTTCTGCGTCCCTTATTCAGAGCATCTTGTTTGATTGATCTTTGCTTCCACAGTTAAGACGACTGATGCCACTTCAACAGTGACGATCAAATGAGTGTATGCGGGCCCTAAGAATAGTCAGAAGTTTCGAAAGAGACCGACGGCTGCTTTTACCTGTCATCGATAGTCACGGTATGACGAACTCCCTAATGAATTCTATCCCTCTGCTGTTTTTGTCGCAGGTATTCGCTGTTTCACAAGCTTGAGGATTAACTCACGTTCGTCAGATTCCAGCGGAGGCTTCCACAAGCAGAGAATGGCGTACAGCGCTGTTATAGCTGTGCCGGTAAGCAGAAAGTGAACCCCCGCGGTTGCCAACCACCAGCCGAGCAGGGTGCTGAGGATGCCGTAGGTGATGATCATTGCGACGCGTCCCAGGTTCATGTTGAAGGCATAACCACCATGCCTCAGATGGACAATCATCACCAGATTGGCCAGTACGGTGCCGACTATGTTGGCAACGACCAGTCCCCACAGCCCGATCCATTGCACCAAGGGGATGGCCAGCAGCAGTGAGGCGGACTGAATGAGGTTACTCAGGAACAACATCTGGTTTCGCTCCACTGCCTGGGCCATGAGTTCGACCATGGTACGCATGCCTTCGGTAGCCATAAGGATGAGCAGGCCTGCTACCAGCCAGGCTGCGGATGGGTATTTTCCATCCGTCAACCAGGCGAACAGCGGTTCGCCTACGGTGACCATCAGTGCGATACCCAAGACCAGAAGGGAGAGGTTGAGCCGGTAGGCGAGATTGGCGATCCAGGAGACCTTGGAAAAGTCCTGAGTGGTTGAGAACCGCGCCAGGGCGACGGGCCGAATGATACTGATGAACAACTGGGTCGGCATAAACCGCCGAACCTGATTGATCAGGTTGTCCGCCAGACCGAACAGGGCTACCTCAGCCGAGGGCAGAAAGTGTGCCGCCACCAGGCGGTTCGGCGCACTCCCATACAACAGCCCGCTCTGATTCTGGAGAAAGCCCCAGAACCCGAAGCGCAGGGCGCGCCCCCGGTTCTCCTGCCACCAGGTTCGGGTGCCTGTCAGCCGTGCCGGGTCCTTGCGCCATCTTGTCGCCCAACTGTATCCCAATAACAGCAGCACAATGGCTTCACTGGTGAATTCGATAATAACGACTATCGTCAGATCCAGTTGTGAGGCAAAAAGCAGAACCCCCACCAGTTTCACCAGGCCGCCCAGGGCAATGGAGTATTGGGCCTCCCGCTGCCAGAGAAACGACTCCAGCATGGATGCAATCCAGTGGTTCATCAGCCGGAGGTAACCCACAAGTAGATACCAGGGGATCAACCATAGCCATGCGTCCAAACCGAAGGTTCGCCCCAGTGCCGGCAAAAACAGTGCGGCGCCGAGCATTACCAGGCCGATCAGGATGAAACGCAATAGAGTTCCCTGCCATAACAGCCGGTAAGCGCCGAGGCTGTTTTCGGTCGCCCGCAGCTCGGGCAGGTAGCGGAGCATCGCCTTCTGTACACCTAGCCCACTGACCCGTCCGATCAGAATCACCAACGCCTGAAGAGAGACATAAACCGCATACTCACCTGGTTCGAGTATACCGGCGAGCAGAAACAGCACGGCGAAGGCGCAAACCATGGCGAATGTCTTGCCCACCAGGAAGTGGCGCAGACTCCGGCTCACGGCGCTCAGACTGTAGTGTCTCCTTGTCGATGTGGGCACGGCTTTTTGCGCCTTGTCTTGGGCCATTTACGAACCTCTTATCGGTATCGGTTAATCGTCATATCCCCTGGTAAGAGATGAGGGTTAGCCCGCATTTCTCACCTGGATTTGGGTTTTTGGGGCCATTGGGCTTCGCATCTTGAATGATTTCCCTTGAGCCGTCTGGCTATACTTCTGTGGGCGATCATCGCAAGATGCGAAGCCAAATGGCCCAAAAACCGAATAGGAGAGAGTGCAAAACTGACCATTGCCCGATTCCACTGATAACCATCTGTTTATATGAATCAAGTTTCATCTCTTCGACCCGTCTGGTGAGAAATGCGGGCTAGCGCCAATTGGTAAGATCGCGCCCGGTCAGCTTCTCCAGTCTGACCATTTCCTCCCGGAAGAATGTGCGCAATTCGTTGATCGTGGTTGGAGATACCGGTGGTATCACCTCTTCACTGGGGCGTCGGTTCAGCTTGTGGTAGAGGTGACGCGCCCCCAGCTTGGCCGCATATTCCCACGCCTTTCCCAATCCGATGCTGCCGGCACTCATACGTAGTGCCTTACGCGCCCTCTCCAATGTTGTATGAGGGGTCACGTGACTCACGTTGGAGCGTTGGTTAAGGTGTTCGGGATGGTGTTCGGAATCGATCTCCAAAAACTGATAAAGAAGCCTCGCCACCCGGTCGGGCTCACCAACGATATCCTCGAAGAAGAGCACCAGAATCTGCTGTTTCGGAAACCAATCCAGCCATCTGGTCAGATGGGTGGCATAGAGTCCCTGCTCCAGATAGGTGGGGTTTGCGGATAGCGCAGATTCGAAGCTAAGATCATCATCGGCGATGCCGCCTGTTCGCACGGCATGTCGGTGTTGAGAGAGTGCTCTCTCCACCGGGTCGCGCAGTGAGAGGATGATCTTGGCTTCCGGCGAGTAGCGCCGTACCCGTTCCGGCACTGCCGGTTCGTGGAAGTAGGAGGGCGAGACCTCTCCAGCCGTCACGGCACCGTCAGGCTGGCCAAACTGGCGTCCGTACCATAGATAGCCTTGCTCGAACCGGTAGGAGAAAAAGTCGAGTTCCTTCTGCTCACTCAGCCGTACCTGGGGGTGATCCTTGAGGATATCGTAGATCCAGGTTGAGGCGCACTTCTGCGCGCCTATCCCAATGAACGATGGCGTGAACATGCTCCCGGGCCGGCCGAAAGGTTGCTCTTTCGATGTTTGCGACTCAACTGCCATCCCTGGTTGAGAGGTCCGTTCACAGACGCGAGAAGCGTGTCTGGATATCGGGGTCTGTGCGGACCTCTCTGTGGTGCTTACGGTATGGTGCTGCATGGTCCCAGTGTTCCCAGATTCACTGTGTTGCCTACGGCATCCTTTTGTACTCCGACGAAGAGCTGTACATCGGGTGGCGCAGTCACCTCGAAGCATACCTGTCCTGATGCCGGTGTATCGAAGCTGAAGCCGTCCTGTCCGCTGTTGCGCATGCTGAGCATGAAGGAGATGGCGCGGGAAGCGGAGGCGTCCAGCACATCATTCTGCTCGATGCTGAAGGGAACCGGTGCCGACGGGAAGTCCTGCTCTGCGGTTATCAAGCCGTTGTAGACCACCTTATCCGGGCCGGCCGCTGTGGCCCGTACATGCCAGGTGGCAGTGGGGCAGTCCTGCCACAGAAACAGTCCGCGTTCGGTGGCTGGGTCAAAGTCGGGCTGACCGCAGGCGGAGGCCTCGTTGTCGGTGATGGTCCCTGTGCCTGTATCATTGGCGATGATCGCGCCCACCGGATTGCTCAACTGAAGGGTGAACGTCTCCATGCCCTCGGACAGTGCGTCGTCGATAATCGGAACCTGCACTTGGCCGCTGGTCTCTCCAGGGGCCAGGATCAGGGTGCCGCTGACCGCGGTATAGTCGTCCGGGGCGGTGGCGGTAGCGTCGATGGTGGAATAGTCTACCCGCACCTCTTCACTACTGGTTGTCGACAGGCTTACCGTGAAGCTCGCCATGCCGCTCTCTTCGCTCACCGTGACGTCGTCGATCGACAGTTCAGCCAGATTGCCGCACGCCGTCAGGGAGGCGAGATCCAGCGAGGTACCCACGGGGGTCTTGCTAATGCCCAGATAGATCGTAGTGTCTGCCCTGAAGCAGGTCTGCCCGGTGGCCGGCATCTCGAATGAGAAACCGTCCTTGCCCGTGTTAACCACTTTCAGGTCGTACAGAATCGTCAGAGGATCACTGTTATCGAGCACATCGTTATTCTCGATACTGAACGGCAGCGGTGGCGCTGGGAAGGGCTGTTCCGCCGTTACCAGACCGTTATAAATCAGCCTATCCGGTCCGCCTGCAGTCACCCGCATATGCCAGGTATCGGAGGGACAATCGCGCCACAGGAACAGGCCTTGCTCGGTTGCGGGGGTGATGTCCGGCTCCCGACACTCCGGTCCGGTACCAGGCGGCTGGGTGCCACCGCCAAGTGTCACCGGTTGCAGGGCTCCGGCACCCTCCTCGGCGAGGTAGATCTGGTTGGCGGCGATATCGCCCAGAAAAGTGTCTACCGAACCGTCCGGCCACTTCACCACCACTTCATCGATCACCGCGTCAGGTCCGAGACCGAAGTGAAGCCGCTGGTGATGCTGAGACCAACGGTGATGGCCGCCGTTCTGTTCCCGCATCTGGGTAACACCGCCGGCGGTCACGTAGACAGTGGCGCCGACACCTTCAGGATTGGAACCGCCACTGGCAGGCCAACGGCCCCGCAGGTCCAGTTCAACCCAGTGATTACCGTAGTTGCAGACGTTGCGGAAGATTTGATCCGGTCCGCTGTCGTGGCGTAGCGGTCGCATT
>JAKSCN010000182.1 GCA_022360595.1 Chromatiales bacterium | reverse complement strand
GTCGAGATAGAGCATCGAGGCGACCGCGTCCACCCGCAGACCGTCCAGATGGAACTCCTCCAGCCAGTAGACCGCGCTGGAGAGAAGAAAGTTACGCACTTCGGCGCGGCCATAGTTGAAGATCAGGGTTCCCCAGTCGCGGTGTTCGCCCCGGCGGGGATCTTCGTGCTCATACAGCGCCGTGCCATCAAATCGGGCCAGGGCATGGCCATCTTTGGGGAAGTGGGCGGGCACCCAGTCGAGAATGATGCCGATGCCGTTCTGGTGCAGATGGTCCACAAAGTAGCGAAAGTCATCGGCGTTGCCGAAACGGCTGGTGGGCGCAAAGTAGCCCGTTGCCTGGTAGCCCCAGGAGCCGTCATAGGGGTGCTCGGTGACCGGCAGCAGCTCAATGTGGGTAAAGCCCAGCTCTTTGACATAAGCAGCCAGGCGGTCGGCCAGTTCCCGGTAGTTGAGAAAGTTGCCCTGGTCGTCACGCTGCCAGGAGCCCAGATGCACCTCGTAGATGGACATCGGTTGCTTCTGCCAGTTGGCCTTGCGGCGCTGCTCCACCCAAGTGTCATCCTGCCACTGGTATTGAGAGTGGGAGGGGATAAGGGTGGCGTTGCCGGGGCGCATCTCAAAGGTCTGACCGTAGGGATCGCTCTTGACCAGGATGTCGCCGCTCTGACTACGAATCTCAAATCGGTACAGAGCACCGCTGGCAAGCTCAGGAATAAACAGCTCCCAGACCCCCGAGCTACCACGGCTGCGCATGGGGTGACAGCGGCCATCCCACTGGTTGAAGTCGCCAATGACGCTGACGCGCGCTGCGTTGGGCGCCCAGACAGCGAAGAGTACTCCCGGAATATTGTCGCAAGCGACCTGGTGAGCACCTAACATCTTGTAAGCGTGCCAGTGTTTGCCCTCGCCGAACAGATGCAGGTCAAAATCGCTGATCATCGGCGGAAAGGAGTAAGGATCGTAGTGGCTAACGACACGTCCACTGCGTTCTGTTATCTGAAGTTGATAATGCTCGGGGAGTTGGCCATCTTTGCCGCGCCACTCAAAGAGGTCGGTATCCGAGATGCGCGTCAGTGGTTCATCGACATCGGCAATGCGCACAGTGGCGGCGTTAGGCAGAAAGGTGCGCACGAAGGTCTTCTGGTCAAGTGTATGACGGCCTAAAACCTCAAATGGATTGTGATGGCGCGCTTCCGTGATGCGGATCAACGATTCTTCAAGTTTTGGCATTGATATAGGTTACCTAAGACTACATTGGCGATATTTTACACGTGGATAGTCATCCAATTGTTACACGTGCAGTGTATCAGCATGTTAGCATATGTAGACTATTCCAAGAGATGCAGATCAAGGGAAATTGGAGGCGCCACCTTATGAATGCAGGACAGGATCCACGTTTTGTCAGCCGTATCACAAAAAAGACCTTGGCATTAATTTTGGCCGGGGGAAGAGGCTCACGTCTCAAACACCTGACCAAGTGGCGCTCAAAACCGTCGGTTCCCTTTGGCGGTAAATTCCGCATTATCGATTTTCCCCTCTCCAACTGCATCAACTCCGGTATTCGCCGGGTCGGTGTATTGACTCAGTACAAAGCTCATTCATTGATTCTGCATATCCAACGCGGTTGGAGTTTTCTACGCGGTGAGTTCGGCGAGTTTGTCGAGCTGTTGCCGGCCCAGCAGCGTATTCAAAATAGCTGGTATACGGGCACGGCCGATGCGGTCTATCAGAATCTCGATATTATCCGTAACCACAATGCCGACTATATTCTGATATTGGCGGGGGATCATATCTACCGCATGGATTACGGCACCATGATTGCTCATCACGTGGAGACAGGGGCGGATATGACGGTCGGTTGTATTGAGGTTGATCTCGATAAAGCGAAAGAGTTCGGTGTGATGTCGACCACGGAAGAGGGTCGAGTGATTGAGTTTGCCGAAAAGCCGAGCGATCCGAAGCCGATGCCGGGCAGCAGTGATACCGCGCTCGCGTCGATGGGGATCTATGTCTTCAATACCGGCTTTCTGTTCGAGCAGTTGATTAAAGATGCGGACATGCCCAACTCGACCCATGACTTCGGTAAGGACATCATCCCCGATGTTATCAATAAGTACCGAGTGATGACCTACTCATTCGAAGACCCCAAAAGTCAGAAGCAGGCCTACTGGCGCGATGTGGGAACCATCGATGCTTTCTGGGCGGCTAATCTGGAGCTGATTGGTGTGACGCCTGAGTTGAATCTCTATGATGAGACCTGGCCGATCTGGACCTATCAGGAGCAGTTGCCGCCTGCAAAGTTCATTTTCGATGACGATGATCGCCGGGGTATGGCGGTGGACTCGATGGTCTCCGGTGGCTGCATTATCTCCGGCGCCACGGTGCGTCATTCGTTGCTTTTCTCAAATGTGCGGATTAACTCCTATTCTACGGTGGATGACTCCGTTATCCTGCCGGGTGTTGATATTGGCCGAAACTGCCGAATCAAAAAAGCGGTGATCGATCGTGGTTGCCATATTCCTGAAGGCACGGTGATCGGGGAAGACCCGGAAGCCGATGCGAAACGTTTCTATGTGACAGAAGGGGGGGTAGTGTTGGTGACCCCTGAGATGTTGGGCCAGGTACTGAATTATGTCCGTTGATAAACCATTGAAGGTTGTTTTCTGCTGGCACATGCACCAGCCAGATTACCGTGGACCGGAACACAGCGATTTTCAGCTACCTTGGGTCTATCTGCATGCAATCAAAGATTATGTCGACATGGCTGCCCATCTGGAGCGGTATCCAAAGGCCAAGGCGGTAGTCAATTTTGCGCCGGTGCTGCTGGAACAGTTGGATGACTATGCCGATCAGATTAAAGGATGGCTCGAGCAGGGCACCATAATCAAGGATCCACTGCTGGCGGCACTGGCGGGCCCGGGGGTGCCGGTCGACCACGAGTCGCGGCAGGCGCTGATTTTTGCCTGCCGGAAGGCCAATGAAGAGCATCTGGTCAACCGCTTCCGCCCCTTTAAACATTTGATCGAGCTCTCCCACGGCATTGATCAGCACAAGAAAAATATTATCTACTTCAACGACCAATTCATTGTCGATCTGTTGGTTTGGTACCATCTGGCGTGGATGGGCGAGTTTGCCCGGATCAATGACATTCGAATCAAATCGCTGGAGAAGAAGCGCAAGAATTACAACGTGGATGACCGCCGCTGCCTGGTTGAGGCGATTGGTGATCTGATCAGCGGTGTTATTTCCCGCTATCGTAAACTGGCTGAAGCGGGGCAGGTAGAGCTCTCCGTTACACCCTTTGCGCATCCCATTATGCCGCTGTTGCTGGATATCGACTCAACCAAAGAGGCGCTGCCCAATGTTGAGCTTCCCGAGCAGACCGATTACCCCGGGGGAGAGCCACGTGCTCGCTGGCACATACGCGAGGGGATTGAGGTGTTTGAGCAGCATTTCGGTTTTCGCCCCCAGGGCTGCTGGCCCTCTGAAGGTGCCGTGAGTGCAGAAACACTGCGCCTGCTGGAAGAGGAGGGATTCCGTTGGGCCGCCAGTGGCCAGCAGGTACTGCACAACAGTCTGCGCGCCTCCAACTCCGATCACATGCCGCACAACTGGATTCACCGCCCGTACCGGCTGCAGCAGGGGAAACTTAGCTGTTTTTTTCGGGATGACGGTCTCTCCGATCTGATCGGTTTCACCTACGCGAATTGGCATGCCGATGACGCCGTTGCCAATCTGGTGCAGAACCTGGAAAACATCGATGCGGCTACCAAAGGCATGCCGGACCGGATGGTGGCGATCATCATGGATGGGGAGAACGCCTGGGAGTACTACCCACGCAACGGCTGTTTCTTCTTCGACGCGCTCTATAAGCGGCTGACCGAACATCCAGACATTGAGATGAGCACTTTTTCCGATTGTTTGGATCATGCAGGTGCAGCCCGGGAGACTCTCTCCACCATGATCTCCGGTAGCTGGGTTTACGGCACCTTCTCCACTTGGATAGGGGATCCCGACAAGAACCGCGGCTGGGACATGCTCATCGAAGCAAAGCAGGTTTATGACCGGGTGATCGCCAGCAATCGCCTTGACGAACAGGCCAGGCGTGAGGCTGAGCTGCAGTTGGCCCGCTGTGAAGGCTCTGACTGGTTTTGGTGGTTTGGTGACTATAACCCGGGTGAGACGGTAAGTGATTTTGAGAAACTGTTCCGCAGCCAGTTGACTCAGCTCTATCTGCTGCTGGAAGAGGACCCACCCGAGTATCTACTCCATGTGTTTGCCACCGGTAAGGGTGATCCAACCCATGGTGGTGTTATGCGTCAGAACGTTTAATCCAGCGGAAGGTTAGAGATAACTAATGAGTGAAGTGATATCGCACTCCAGCCTTGATGAACGTCGTGCTGGTGTGCTTTTGCACCTGACATCCTTGCCAGGTGAGGCCGAGACCGGTGACCTTGGCCCAGAGGCCTACCACTTTGTCGACTTCTTGAACAGTGCCGGAATGAGCGTGTGGCAGATGCTGCCGATTGGTCCCACTCAGGCGGACGGTTCGCCCTATCAATCCTGCTCGGTGCATGCGGGTAATGCCCAGCTAATAAGCCTGCAGAAGATGGTTGAGCGAGGCTATCTGGAACCCTCTTTTCTAAACAAGCCCCACCTCTATAAGCAATGTAAGGATTACGGTCTGCTCGAAGCATGGCGTAATTTTCACCAGCACCCTGAACGATTTGATCGTAAAGGTTTCGAGACTTTCCTGACCGAGAACCGTTATT
Organism: Chromatiales bacterium; assembly: GCA_022360595.1. GTDB lineage: Bacteria > Pseudomonadota > Gammaproteobacteria > Chromatiales > Chromatiaceae > BM503. The sequence continues at coordinate 5,425 of JAKSCN010000182.1, read as the reverse complement.
GGCTGGATGACTACGCCCTCTATCAAAGTCTGCATAAAGAGTTCAATGATCAGCCCTGGTGGGAGTGGCCCGCCGCGATTCGTGATCGTGAGCCCCAGGCGTTGGCCGAGGCGAGAGCACGGTTGAGCAGGGCGGTTGAATATGTCTGTTTTGAGCAGTATCTCTTTTTTCAGCAGTGGTTTGAGTTTAAAACGTATGCCAATCGGAAGGGCATCAAACTGTTTGGAGATATGCCCATTTTTGTGGCCCACGATAGCGCTGAGGTGTGGGCCAAGCGGCAGTTCTTCTATCTGGATGAGCTGGGACAGACAGAAGTGGTAGCCGGCGTACCTCCCGACTACTTTTCGGAAACCGGTCAGCGTTGGGGAAATCCGCTCTACCGCTGGAATCGTATGGTGGAGGACGGTTTCTCATTCTGGATAGATCGCTTGAAAACTCAGCTCAAGCTGTTCGATATCATTCGCATCGATCATTTTCGCGGTTTTGAGGCCTATTGGGAGATTCCCGCCTCTGAGGAGTATGCGGTCAACGGCAAGTGGGTAAAGGCGCCGGGCGATATGCTGTTCGACAGGCTGCATGAACTGTATGATCCCCTGCCGTTGGTGGCGGAAGACCTGGGCATTATAACCCCGGAGGTGGATGCGCTCAGAACCAAATATGCCTTGCCGGGGATGAAGATCCTGCAGTTCGCCTTTTCGGGGGAGCCCGATAACCCCTACCTCTCCTACAACCACCCGGAGAATTCGGTGGTTTACACCGGCACCCATGACAATGACACGACCCTTGGCTGGTACCGGACTCTCAATGACGGCACCCGCCACAACGTCGACGAGTATCTCGGTTACTCCAAGGAGCCCATGCCCTGGCCGCTGATCCGCCACGCGCTGGCGTCCCGAGCCCGACTGGCGGTGATCCCGATGCAGGATCTGCTGGCTTTGGATGGTGAACACCGCATGAACCTGCCAGGCACCACTGAGGGTAATTGGCAGTGGCGGTTTGAGTGGTCGCAAGTCGAAGCGGACCTGGCGGAGCGTATTAGACACCGGGTCAGGTTATACAATCGTTTGGTTACCCATTAGGGAGCCTCTTATCATTCCGTGTACGAATTGATCAGGGGTTCCTCAATACTCATCATGATGTAAAGGATCGATGGATTTTTGACTATGGCAAAAAGTATTAGAAAAGCGGTTTTTCCGGTTGCCGGTTTAGGCACCCGTTTTCTGCCGGCTACCAAGGCGAGTCCAAAAGAGATGCTGCCGGTTGTCGATAAACCGCTGATTCAGTACGCCGTGGAGGAGGCGGTAGAGGCGGGTGTGGAAGTGATGGTGTTTGTTACCGGACGGAATAAAACGGCGATCTCCAACCACTTCGATACAGCCTATGAGCTGGAGAGCGAGCTTGAGTCTCGGGGTAAAGATAAGATGCTTGAGGTGGTGCGCAGTATCGTGCCGTCGCATGTCTCTTGTGTGTTTATTCGTCAGTCGATGCCTTTGGGGCTGGGGCATGCGGTGCTTTGCGCGGAGCCTGTGGTGGGCAATGAGCCTTTCGCGGTGATTCTTGCCGATGACCTGATTCATAACAGCAGCAAAGGGTGTCTGTCGCAGATGGTCGAGGCGTTTTCTACTACCGGTTGTAGCATTCTTGGCACTGAGGTGATTGATCCCCAGGAGACGGGCAGTTACGGTATCGTCGATACAAACGGCAGTGAACAACTGGCGGAGGTGAAGGGGATTGTCGAGAAACCCCATCCGGATGAGGCCCCCTCAAACCGTGCGGTGGTTGGGCGCTACATCTTGACAGGCGACATTTTCCATCACCTGGCTCAGACCGGCAAAGGGGCGGGTGGTGAGATTCAGTTGACCGACGGCATTGCCCGTCTGATGCAGGAGCAAGGTGTGATGGCCTATGCATTCCAGGGCACCCGCTATGATTGCGGCAGTAAATTGGGTTATCTGATGGCGACCGTCGACTACGCCCTGTATCACGAAGAGCTGGCTGACGAATTCAAGGATTGGCTGCGCAGACGCTTCATCAGTTGATTAACGATTATAGTGACAGCCCGGTTGGGCTGTCCGATCCACGAGCTCCCTTTTGTGCACCGGGCTGGGCAATTCCCTCCACCGGATTTAAAGTTATTCTGATACAATAAGCGGTTTTCCATCAACCCGTAATCAGGTTATCAGAACATGACCATTCGTACCCGATTTGCCCCCAGTCCAACGGGCTATCTTCATGTCGGCGGCGCCCGCACCGCGCTGTTTTCCTGGCTCTATGCCCGCAAACATGGTGGAGCGTTTGTGCTGCGTATTGAAGATACCGATCTGGAACGCTCTACAGCGGAATCGGTCAACGCGATTCTTGAGGGCATGACTTGGTTGGGGATGGAGTACGATGAAGGCCCTTTCTATCAGACCAAGCGTTTCGATCGCTACAATGAAGTGATCGATGAGCTGCTGGAGAAAGGTCTGGCCTATCGTTGCAACTGCTCTAAAGAGCGCCTGGATGATTTGCGTGAAGAGGCGATGCAGAACAAGCAGAAGCCCCGCTACGATGGCCACTGTCGCGATCTGGATATTGATCCCAGCCAACCTCATGTGGTGCGTTTCCGCAACCCCCAGGAGGGGAGTGTGGTGTTTGAAGATTTGGTGCGTGGCCGTATCGAGATTGCCAATGATGAGTTGGATGATCTGATTATTCGTCGCACCGATGGCTCACCCACCTACAACCTCTCAGTGGTGGTGGATGACAGCGACATGGGCATCACTCATGTGATCCGGGGCGATGACCACATCAACAACACGCCACGCCAGATCAACATTCTGACGGCGATGGACAAAGAGGTGCCCCAGTTCGGCCATCTGCCGATGATTTTGGGCGATGACGGGGCGCGTCTCTCCAAGCGTCATGGCGCTGTTAGTGTGATGCAGTACATGGAGGATGGCTTCCTCCCCGAAGCGTTGCTCAACTATCTGGTTCGGTTGGGCTGGTCATACGGTGATCAGGAGGTCTTCTCGGTCGATGAGATGATCCAGTTATTTGACATTGATACGGTGAATAAGGCGGCCTCCAGCTTCAATACCGAAAAGCTGTTGTGGCTGAATCAGCACTACATCAAAGAGAGTGATCCGGCTCATATCGCCCATCTGCTCAGCCCGCACATGGGGCGTTTGGATATTGATCCTACCGAAGGCCCGGATCTGGTCGAGGTGGTTAAGGCCCAGCAGGAGCGGGCGCAGACACTGGTAGAGATGGCGGAAATCAGTGCCTTCTTCTATCGGGATTATGACGAGTTCGATGAAAACGCAGCCAAGAAGAACCTGCGCCCGGTGGCCCGCGAGCCACTGGAGGAGATGAAGCTGGCCCTGGCTTCGGTTGAGGAGTGGACACCGGAAGCACTGCACCAACTGGTTCAGGATGTCTCTAACCAACTGGAACTGAAGATGGGCAAGGTGGCGCAACCGCTGCGCGTTGCCGTGGTGGGTCGCGCCGCATCACCGAGTATCGATATCACCCTGTATCTGGTGGGGCGCGAGGCATGCTTGCGCCGTATCGATAAGGCCTTGGAATATATCAGCAAACGAGAGCAGTCAGCCTAACTAGAGGTTTAGAGTTTCAATGAGCAACAACGAAAGCGCTTCACCAACCAATTTTATTAGACAGATCATCGACGCCGATCTGCAAAATGGTAAGCATGGAGGTCGTGTCCATACCCGCTTTCCACCGGAGCCCAATGGCTACCTGCATATCGGTCATGCGAAATCTATTTGTCTGAATTTTGGGATTGCCCGAGATTACGCGGGCGGACTCTGTAATCTGCGCTTTGACGACACCAATCCGCAGAAAGAGCGACAGGACTACATCAATGCTATTCAAGAGGATGTGCGTTGGCTCGGTTTTGATTGGGAAGATCGTCTCTACTACGCCTCGGACTACTTCCAGCAGCTCTACCTGTTCGCGGTGGAGTTGATCAAAAACGGTAAAGCCTATGTCTGCGACCTGAATGCGGAAGAGACCCGAGCCTATCGGGGAACGCTGACGGAGCCGGGCAAACCCAGTCCCTATCGTGACCGTTCAGTTGAGGAGAATCTCAAGCTGTTCGAGCAGATGAAAAATGGTGAGTTCGACGATGGCGCTCGCGTGTTGCGCGCCAAGATCGATATGGCTTCCCCGAATATGAATATGCGCGACCCGACCCTCTATCGGATTCGCCAAGGGTTGATTCATCACCAGACCGGTGAGGCCTGGTGCATCTATCCGATGTACGACTATACCCATCCGATCTCTGACGCGCTGGAAGGTATTACCCACTCACTCTGTACGCTGGAGTTCGAGGACCACCGGCCGCTCTATGACTGGGTGCTGGATAACATCACCATCGATTGCCATCCGCAGCAGATTGAATTTTCGCGCCTCAACTTGCAGTACACGGTGGTGAGTAAGCGTAAGCTGACCCAGTTGGTCGACGAAGGGCATGTCACGAGTTGGGATGATCCCCGTATGCCGACTATCGCGGGCTTGCGCCGCCGTGGCTATACACCTGCGGCGATTCGCACCTTCTGTGACCGTATCGGCGTTACCAAGGCGGACAACTCGGTCGAGATGGGCATTCTGGAGGCCTGTATCCGTGAAGATCTGGATAGTCATGCACCACGTGCTATGGCTGTGTTGAATCCGCTGAAAGTGGTGATTGAAAACTACCCGGAAGGGCAGGTTGAAGAGCTGGATGCGGCCAATCATCCGAAAGATGAAGGCATGGGGTCACGCAAGCTGCGTTTCACCCGTGAGGTCTATATTGATCGGGCTGATTTCATGGAGCAGGCGCCAAACAAGAAATTTAAGCGTCTGGTCTCCGGTGGGGAAGTGCGCCTGCGTAACGCTTATGTGATCAAGTGTGAAGAGGTGATCAAGGACGACAGTGGTGAGATTATCGAACTGCGTTGCAGCTATGACCCCGCCACCCTCGGCGCCAACCCGGAGGGGCGCAAAGTAAAGGGTGTGATTCACTGGGTCTCGGCCAGTGAAGGCGTAAAGGCTGAAGTCCGCCTCTACGATCGTCTGTTCAACCATTACAACCCGGATGGTGATAAGAGCGTTGAGTCCTTCCTGGCGCATATCAACCCCGAATCCCTGGTCGCTTTAACTGACGCGGTGGTCGAACCCAGCCTGCTTGACGCTCAAGAGGGGGAGCGGTTCCAGTTTGAGCGGGAGGGCTATTTCTGCCTGGATAGTGTCGATACCACCGCTGAACGGCCGGTGTTCAACCGTATCGTTACACTGCGCGACTCTTGGGCGAAGATTGAAAAGAAGGGATAAGAAATTTATCTGTAAAAAATCGAGAAAAGGAGTAGACAAAACCCTAGGGTTCATCTAATATTCGCGTCTCGCATTTCGGGGCTATAGCTCAGCTGGGAGAGCGCTACACTGG
>JAKSCN010000022.1 GCA_022360595.1 Chromatiales bacterium | reverse complement strand
TATCACGCTCTGCATGATGGCCGGGGGGGCGAATAGCGCAGAATGCCGCCTTGAATTCCCCATTCATAACCAGATCAACGGCCTTTACTACTGCACCTGCAGAGCGCAGTGCGGCAGGCAGGGTTTTAGGCATCATGAAGGTGTCAGAATCGAGCCGTAGAATGCCCTCATATGGTGCTTCACTCATGATGTAGTCGACGTAGTCGTGGTCATGTACACGCTCAAGCTGTTCGCGTTTTACCACCGGTGCATCGATCTGCTGGAGCACAAACTCCATACCGGTACTGATTAATTGATCTTGAATCGCGCGTAACCGTGAAGGGTGTTCAGGATGATCTTGACCAACGTCATGAAGTAGGCAATCTGGGTGAGAAATGTAAGCAATAGGCACAGCTTATACCCCAAAAAAAGAGTAAAATTATTTTATTGTGGAGCCGCTAACCAGCTTAGGCGGAGATATGAGGCGTTGCACTCAGTGCGTCCGATCATGAGTTAATCAGCAGTTCCTTATCTACGTACTTTATTCCTTTCGAGTGTATCAGGCAAAAAAATTATGGGTCCGCATCATCTAGATCCCCTTTTTTCACCTAAAAATATCGCCGTTTTTGGCGCCAGTGAAAAGACCGACAGCGTGGGTTACCGTATCTTCCGTAACCTCATCCAAGCCAAATTCAAAGGCGGGCTGTTCCCCATCAACCCTGAACACAAAAAGGTGCAGGGCTATAAGTGCTATGGAAAGATCGCTGATGTGGATAGCAACATCGACCTGGCTGTTATCGCCACCCCAGCCAAAAGTGTGGTGGGCGTGGTGCGCCAGTGTGGCGAGGCGGGGGTCAAGGCCGCCGTCGTGCTCACCGCCGGTTTTCGTGAGATAGGCCCGGCCGGCGCGCGACTCGAACAATCGCTGCTGGAGACAGCCCAGCACTACAACCTACGGTTGGTCGGCCCCAACTGTCTGGGCATTATGCGGCCCAGCGTCGGGCTGGATGCCACTTTTCTGGAAACCCCAGCGCCCGCTGGCGGGCTGGCACTGGTCTCTCAGTCAGGCGCTCTCTGCACCGCCATTCTCGACTGGGCCAAACCCCATCAGCTCGGTTTCTCCACTGTCGTATCCCTGGGCAACGCCACCGATATCGATTTTGGTGACGTGCTCGACTATCTGGCGGCAGATTTTAAGACCTCTGCAATCCTGCTCTATATCGAAGGCATACACGACTCCCGCGCCTTTATGAGCGGTCTGCGCACTGCCGCACGCTCAAAGCCGGTAATCGTGCTGAAAGTGGGTCGCCACGCCAAAGGCTCGTTGGCCGCCAGCACCCACACCGGTGCCATGATCGGTTCCGATGACGTTTTTGACGCCGCTCTGGAACGGGCCGGTGTAGTTCGCGCCATGACCTTTGGACAGCTATTCGCTGCAGCCGAGATTCTCTCCAGCGGCAAGAAGGTAAAGGGCAACCGCCTGGCGATCATCACCAATGGCGGAGGCCCCGG
>JAKSCN010000380.1 GCA_022360595.1 Chromatiales bacterium | reverse complement strand
GTCACCGAGACGATGCCCTTTGTTTCCCGTGAGTATAGTGACCAAGGTGGTCGTGATCGTAAAATGCTCACCAAACTGTTGGCGGGTTATTTTATCAGCCATCAGAATATCCATCTATTGGTGCAGGTGAAAGAGGTTACCACCATCTCTGATGAGCAGGTACGGGCTGAACTATTGGTTGCTATGGCAGGCAAACCGCTGGATAGTGTCAGTCAGCTTATCGATTATCGGGCTGATCTGCATCACTTCGAACTGACTTTCAATAAAGAGGATGATGCGTGGCTTGTCACAGCAGGCACTTGGCGACGCGCCAGCCACACAGATTTTCTTTAAGTCGTCTTAGACTCTAATTCTCTCTACGTTCATTTTTCATATTGGCACGACAACTGCTTGTTCTATGTGTGTAGGTACACCAAAAGAGAATAAGTAAGTTATGACTGCAGCAGCAATGAATACCAATGCCATCTCACTATTGAAAGGTGGGAGTGGTCTTTCGGGCTCCGGCTCTTTCTCTAGAGTTGTTGGCCAACGTATTGATTCACAAGACTTTAGCTCAGTTTTGCAGAGTGCTGAAACCATGCGCTCGCTGGGTAATCGACTGCAGACCTTGCACCCGGAAAACTTCTCCGAAGAGCTGGCGGCTCTGCCACCGGAGATGCTGCAGCAGCTCCAGGCGGCATTTGATGATGGCAAGATCTTGCCGCAGGCGGCAGAGATTACCCCGATGATCGAGGCGGCAACGGCCAGCATGGAGGAGGCGGTTAAGGCGCTGGATAACGTGACGGCTGAGCTGGATCAGGCAATGACTGTTGATGATCTGTTGGCCTTCCTCACAAATGCTGGCCTGAATGGTGATCTACGTGAACAGGTCAGAGCCGCGGCGGGTGAGGTAAGAAGTGGTCTGGCTGATGGTGCAAATCAGTCTGATCCTGCCCAGGTGCTAAAAAGTATTCTTCAGCAGACGACTAGCGGGCTGAATACAAAAATCACGACGACGATTGCGGATGGTGAAGAGATTGCCAATCAAGCTGTGATTACCTCGGAAATGCTGCAACGCCAGTTACGCGATGGTGTCGCCGCGACAGACAGATTGAATCTGATCGCGGAAAAGATGAAGGCCGTAGGGGAGGCGACGCCTCAGTTGGCGAAGGAGGTCTCCTCTCTAGGGCAGCTATTAGGGCCAGCCATGAAGGTATTGTCGCAGAGCCAGAGTGGACAGATTGGAGCCAATGCCAATAAGGTGGAGGGAGGTTCATTCGATGGCTTGTTAAGCGGACTGGGCGGTCTCTCTGAACTGGGCAGTCGTGCTGCGGATAAATTGGCGCCATCACCACTGACCATGGCCCATACCGCTAAAGGCTGGGATCAGGCCTTGGGCGACCGGGTCATGTGGATGGTTGGTAACAACGTGCAGCAGGCTTCACTGAAGATATCTCCGCAGAATCTTGGTCCAATCGAGATTCAACTCTCTATGCAGGATGATGTCGCTAAGGTCAATTTTGTAACCCACAGCGGAGCAGTAAAAGAGGCTCTGGAAGCGGCCATTCCTCGTTTGCGTGAGATGTTCTCTGAACAGAATCTGCAGCTCGCCAATGTCGATGTGGGACAGCGTGGAGCCCAGGATCAGCAAGGGCTGGCTCAGGGAAGCGCAGGCGGTGAGGGTCAGCAGGGAGAGAATTTTCTTGGTGGCAATGCTCTGTTAGGTGAGACCGATCAAGAGCAGGATGGCGCCATGGCTGCTCGAGTCACCTCCAGCGGGCTGGGGCTGGTGGATGACTATGCTTAAGCACCCCTAATGATCGATTTGCTGGTTTGTATTTAACCGTCAAAGAATGTGTTAACCATCCCTAATCTGGCCAGAAAGAGTGGCTAACCCCGGGGGGCTCCCTGTATGATACGCACTTTGAGTGTTTGGCGTATTGAGGAGACCCCGGAGTGCGATTCCTTAAACTGATCTTTATCCTTCTGATCATGATCATTGGTGCCGCGTTAGCGGTAATGAACGCCGACCCTGTCCAACTGAATTACTATTTTGGCTCAATCGAGTTACCGCTCTCTGTGGTCTTGGTTGGCTCCATTGCCACCGGCGCAGCGCTGGGTCTGCTGGCAACTTTGGGCGGTTTTTTTCGTCTAAAACGCCAGAATATGGAGCTGAAGCGTAAAGCGAAACTGGCTTCACAGGAAGTGAATAATTTGAGATCCATCCCGATTAAGGACTGATATTTCCATGATGGAACTGCTGTGGTTACTGCTCCCAGTAGCGGCTGCGTCCGGTTGGCTAGCGGCGAAGCGCGCCGCTGCCCAAGCGGAAAAGCCCAGGGTTGATCCCACAGCGGGCTATTTTCGAGGCTTGAATTTCCTTCTGAACGAGCAGCCCGACAAGGCGATCGATGTTTTTGTCGAGATGCTCGAAGTGGACAGTGATACGGTGGAGACTCATCTGGCGC
>JAKSCN010000643.1 GCA_022360595.1 Chromatiales bacterium | reverse complement strand
CACCGCCTCCGTTTTGTCTAAAGTGACAAGCAGATCCGCCGAAGTTTGCGAGTTGTAGGTTTTGGGGCGAGAAAAGGGGACTTTCTTATTCCCAACGCAACATGAACCAAGAGGAATTGCCCCTGTCTTAGATGTCCTCGTGACCTTCGCCGGGTACTGCACCAACACGGAGAAACCGCCTCTCTTCCTTTTCTTGGTTCTCTCCTCTCCATACAATTTCTTATACAACTCCTCCCATTTACTCTTCTCTTCATCGTTTTCCAAAGCCCAAACTGGATTCCTATCTCTGTTCTCCATGAACAAAAACTCAGGCATCACAACCCGAAGAGCTTCTGCTTGATTAGCCTGTTTCCGCATTTTCATCTGCCATAAACACATTGTTGTTGTTTTCCAATTATCGGTCTTGTGGAGTAACGCAAGGAGGTCAGGTCCCATGGTTTCATCTGGAAAACAGAACGGGGGGATACTACCTGAGATGTGACTCTTGAGACTCTGGTCAATCCATTCCATCGTCTCCTTGGGAGTAGTGCACTTTCTTACAACCACACCATACGCAGTTAGTCCAAATGTCCAATCTTGGTCCAATTCTTGGGGGATTTTAATATCGTTCTCCTTGAGACTCTTCACATAGTCAACAAATCCCCCTTTGATTTGTGGAAGCACCCACTTCTCGAACTGAAAACCAGACATACTGGCATTTTCGGAACTTGATCGAAGAAGTTTGTCAAACCAACCTGAGCTCAATCGATTGAACCCAGCTTCCACAATCAAGGGTTCCCCGAAAGTCACTACTTGATCTTCATCCGTCTGACTTGCAGTCACTGCACACAAACCGAATTCAATGAGCATGCTTTCGTTCTTCGTCAAGAGCTGCGATCGACCCGAGATCGTGTACTTCATCACCGCATCCCGTACCGAACTTGCCATGATCGAAAAAGTATCATCCTTCCCATCCCCGTCTCCGGGCCTGTTGAGTTTGTCGTACAGCACAAATGCCGACGTGTGCTCAATTGACCCAGACACACGCTTTTTTTTGTCCTCTGGCACACCGGTTGTCATACATTCAACAAAGCCATCAATCTGACGAAGGAGAGCAGAACCCACAACACTACCCATACTCTGACGGATTTTGTTGTCGTACTTGAGTCCCCTCATCCAGTGACTCAGAAAGGTCGCGGTCCACCTTGGTCGACCTTTGAGCCAT
>JAKSCN010000267.1 GCA_022360595.1 Chromatiales bacterium | reverse complement strand
GGACAAAAAATGGCCTTGGCAGTGATAATTAAATTAGTATCAACAGGCCCTAGGTGGTGTGCTATTGCTGGCGCTGGCTCTTTGGGCCATCAGCCTGCTACTGATGCTGGCCATTCGACCCGACCAGGCGAAAACACTCTGAACTACTACCTCAAGTCATAACTCTTTAACCTCTTATCAAAGCATTTCCTCTCTCCCGCTCCACACATCGCACACACTTTAATTCCTATTTAAAACCAATTTACAATCGTGACTAAGGCTATGTAAACATTGGTGAAACATGAATTAAAAAATTACTAAAGGATTTATTTCGGCAACCGTTAAGGGGGGTAGCACGACAAAAAGGAGACACTTTTCTATCACGCAGGACGCTAGCAGTTAAGGTGGTTACAAATGTTTCGCAAGTCCCGACTGATGACACAATTCTACGCAGTCCTTGCTATCGTCTCTGTAATCTTGATTCTTGCCGGTATCGGCGCCAATCAAAATTTCGAGCCCATTGTCAATGACTGGAACTATTACGAAAATAGTGTTACAAAACGCCAATCCCTGTTGATGAATATCAAAGCCGAATTCGGCTATGGCAGTGCTATTCACAACTTCAAAAATTATGTCCTTCGTGGCAGCGACAAATATCTTTCCAAGCTGGATAACAACTTCTCCAAACTGTTATCCCTGCTTGATGAATATCGAGGCCTCCCTGAACTCACGAATGAAGAAAAACAAGCGCTTACGAAAATCCAAAGTGTCGCTAAACAGTACCAGTCTCAAGTCCCGGTGGTCGAGAAGATGGTCAAGCAAGGCGCCACACCGGTTGAGATAGACTCGGTGGTTAAAATCAACGACTCCCCCGCTCTGGAGGGGTTTATCGTACTGGACAACGCATACACCCATCTAACAGGCGAAATACGAGGCGCGATCAGCGAACATACTTCTAACGCCCATGTGCTCGTCTTCTGGGGCACATTGATCACCATCACCCTGATCTGGACTCTGATTCTGTTGATGGGCAGATCAATCATCAAAGGCATCACCACTGTTCGCAGCGCATTGGTTGAAGCCGAAAAGAGCAACGATGTTCGCTTCCGACTGTCTGAAGATGGCGCCAGTGAGATCGCCGATCTATGCACCTCCTACAACTCGCTGATGGAGCGTTTCAATCACATCATTACGTTGGTGGCCAAATCAGCCGCCACCGTGGGCATCGCCATCGTAAAACAGAACCATAAAATTGATCAGACCGTCACCGGCGTGCGTACCCAACACCAGGAGATCGATCAGATCGCGACTGCCATGGAAGAGATGTCCGCCACCGTACAAGATGTGGCAAGAAACACCAACATGGCAGCGGACTCTGCCCAGAACGCCAAAACCGAAGCCGACAGTGGCAGCCAGGCGATGGCACAAACCATCACCGCTATCGACACACTGCGCAGCCGTATTGAAGCGGCCTCGAAGGTTATTGGCAGGTTGGAGAATGAGAGTAACGAAGTAAGCAAGGTTGTTGAAGTGATCAGCAGCATCTCTGAACAGACAAATCTGCTTGCCCTGAACGCCGCCATTGAAGCGGCCAGAGCCGGTGAACATGGCCGGGGATTTGCGGTAGTTGCCGATGAAGTTCGCGCCCTGGCGGCCAAGACCAAAGGCTCTACCGATGAGATCAATCAGATGATCGAACGCCTGCAATCTGAAGCACGCCAAGCCGTGGCGGTTATGGAGGAGAGCCAAACCGAGACGGTAGAAACATCCGGGCGTATAGAGAAAGCGGGGGGTGCTCTCAACATCATTGTCAATGAAATCGGTGTCATCAGTGACATGACCTCCCAGATCGCCACGGCAGTCAATCAACAGAGTTCCGTCACTGAAGAGATGAGCCGCAACATAGCCAATATCAATGTTGAAGCAAACAACACGACACAACTGGCTGAGCAGACCCTGGAAGATACCAATTTGATCAGCGATAAGGTAGACGAACTTCGCACCCATACCTCCTCCTTCCAAATCGAGGATCTCTCTGTTCAACTTGAGCAGGCTAAGGCTGCGCATATGGCTTGGCGGATTCAGCTACGTGAATTTTTGAATGGCCATGGCCATCTCAATAAGGAACAGGCGGTCTCGCACAAGGATTGCTCTCTGGGCCAATGGTATTACTCCAAAGGCTTACAGGAGTTTGGTAATCTGCAGGAGATGAGAGCGCTGGAAGGCCCTCACGCAGAGATCCACCGACTGATTCGCCATATTGTCGACCTGAAGGAGTCTGGAAAAATTGACGCCGCGGAGGCTGAATATGAAAAAATTGGCCCACTCTCCCAGAAAATTGTCGATCTAATTGGTGAGCTGGAGAATCGAATCCTGAGCCGCACACAGTCAGCAGCCTAATTCGACCGAACCCAACCCCATCCCCCCGCTGTCTCACTAGAGCAGCGGGGAGAATATTTCACCCACGTGCTTAACTCCCCCCAAACCACTTCCCAAAGCGGTATAATCGGCCCACTTTTCTACATGACCAGTCAAGCCGCCATGAACCGACCAGGAAAAGACAGTATCTACGCCACTCAACTGGAGAAAGTGGACAGTTTTGTATTCGATCACCGGGTGGCCGAGGTTTTCCCGGACATGATCAAGCGCTCCGTTCCGGGCTATCCCACCGTGATCGCCATGACCGGTGTACTGGCGGCAGAGTACGTACAGCCCAATAGCCGGGTCTACGATCTGGGCTGCTCTCTCGGCGCTTCATCCCTGGCGGCGCAGGAAGGCATCACAGCCCCGGGCTGCGAAATCCACGCCATCGACAACTCCCGGGAGATGCTCGATCAGGCCCAGCAGCGTCTCTCATCAGAGTCGGCGCGGACACCTGTCCAGTTCATCTGTGAAAATGTGCTGGACAGTGAGATCAGCAACGCCTCCATGGTGATACTCAATTTCACTTTGCAATTTATCGAGACTACTCAGCGACTGGCGCTACTCAAGAAGATTCGCAGCGGATTACGCCCGGGCGGCATTCTGATTCTGTCCGAGAAGATCGCCTTTACCGACAGCACTGAAGAGTCGCTGCAGATCGACATGCACCACGCCTTCAAACGCGCCAACGGCTACAACGACCTGGAGATCAGCCAAAAACGGACGGCATTGGAGAATGTACTTATTCCTGAAACCCTGGAGCAGCACTTCCAGCGTCTGGAAAACGCAGGCTTCAGCCGTGCCGACCTCTGGTTTCAATGTTTCAATTTTGTCTCCCTGATCGCCCGAGTATGATCAACTACCAGCCCCTGTTCGATATCATGCAGTCCCACGAGCCGCTGGCGGTCTGGGCTGAACAGCTACCTGCCCAGTTAGAGGAGCGTTTTGCCGACTACCTGCACGGCAATCTGCAAAATTGGTTGGAGACGATAGACAACTTGCCAAAGCTGGCAGCCGATAAGGTTGACCTCAACACAGGTCTGATCAGTGTCAGCAGTGAAACGCCCCTCTCACCGGAGCAGCAACACACCTTAAAGCAGCAGCTTCTGACACTCAGTCCCTGGCGTAAGGGTCCCTACAACCTTCACGGCGTGCATATTGAAACCGAGTGGCGCTCCGACTGGAAGTGGGATCGCCTTGAACCCCACATCGCACCACTGAAGGGACGCAAAGTGCTGGATATCGGCTGTGGCAGCGGCTACCACTGCTGGCGTATGGCGGGAGCCGGAGCTGAGCTGGTGATCGGTCTCGATCCGAGCCAACTCTTTCTCGCCCAGTTTCTCACCGTCAAACACTTCTTCGGAAAACAGTGGCCAGTCCACTTTATTCCTCTCGGCGTGGAGGCGATCCCTGCCGAGCTGAGCGCCTTTGATACCGTCTTCTCCATGGGAGTGCTCTACCACCGCCGCTCCCCTATCGACCACTTATTAGAATTAAAGGGTGCACTCTCTCCTGGTGGCGAACTGGTGCTCGATACACTGATTATCGATGGTGCTGAAGGTGAATCACTGGTTCCCAAAGGCCGTTATTCGAAGATGCGAAACGTCTGGTTTATCCCAACAGCAGCCACACTGGTAGGTTGGATGGAGCGTTGCGGCTATACAAACGTGCGTGTTGTGGATACTAATGTGACAACAACAGAAGAGCAGCACGCTACTGAGTGGATGACTTTCGAGTCCCTGAACGACTACCTGGACCCGAACGACTCAACCAAGACCGTAGAGGGATATCCCGCGCCCAAGCGGGCGGTAGTGATTGCCAATCGCCCGTGATTGGCAATCACCGTCCACTCTGCTAATTCCCCGCAGCGGCGCGCAACGAAGCCTCAATGGCATCCGGTGCGCCGGAGATCTTCATGAAGGTTCCCATGGTCAGATCGGGAAAACTCTGGGCGATCCGAAACTTACCGTGCAGCATATAGACCTTACTGCCCGACACCAGTATCTCGTAAGGGAGATGGGCAGTGTGCTTCAACTCACCCTGATCCGTGGTAGCCATCACCGTTGCATCAGCGCCCTCCCCCTGTTTCAGCGCAACACCAATCAGCGTCTCCTCTTTGCCAGGGATATCGATCTGGTAGACCTTGCTTGAACCGCCTTGGCCAGTCGACAGCGCCTTATTGACTGCCGCCAGGGCCTCTTTATAGCCGGCGTATTCAGCCAGGGTCACCTGATCATCGAAATAGGGCATAAACATCATGTAGTGATATTCGCGCAGATTGGCCACTTTCCGCCCCCCTTCTGATCCAAAGCCCTTCGCACTGCCCAAGGCAGCGGCCAACTTTCTAGCTACTGCTTCACCATCACCGTTCATGCGGTAGACATTGGTCATCCAGCCGGGCGATGTGTAGCTGACCTGCACCTGCCCGTTGCTCTCGGTCAACGCAACCCGCGCCGCGGCGCCAAACCCGCCGTGGTCAGAACCAGCAGCGCTCTTTCGCATCTCCGCATTGGTGACAATCAAAATATGGGCGCCGGGGTAAGGCGCATATTCACCGGCAATCTCGAAACCATTCTGCTGCAAGGATGCGCGAACCCCAGCAAGTTTATCGGACACACTGCCTGGACTGGTAGATGCCAGAGTAAAGGGACGATAACGAACTTCATCTGCGACTACATTGGCGATACCGGCAAACCATAACGCCAGCACCAGCCATACCAGTGACATTTTGCGTATCATTGATACCTCCTTTTTGTGGATAGTTCTGATCCTCAGTGGAATCAGTTTTTTATAATGCCGTTCGAGTTTCTCCGAATCTGTCGGCGGGCGCAACTGCGATTATTTCCAATAGGGTCATATATCTCCTTGATAGGCAATAAAAAAGGGCTCTAAAATGAGCCCTTTTTAGTACCCGGTTATGAGGCGAAAATCAGAGTGGCTTACTGCTCTTCACACTCTCGATCAGGATATTGGCCGGGCGATAACCGCTCACCATCACGCCAGCATCGGTAAAGATCAGCGGTGTACCTTGCAACCCAACCTCTCGTGCTAACTGAATGGTTTCAGCGATAGGGTTATCGCAGCTCTTCTCTTCAATATTTTTGCCATTCTTGGCATCGCTCAGCGCTTGCTGTTTATCTTCAGCACACCAGGCGCTCTGCAGTACTTTGTAGGCGTCTGAGCCTATGCCTGCTCTGGGATAGAGCAGATAACGCACCCGAATACCGGCTTCGTTGAGCTGCGGCACCTCTTCGTGCAGACGCGCGCAATAGGGGCAAGAGGTATCGGTAAAAACGGTGATCGTGCGCTCAGCTTTGCCCTCTTTCGGTCCGAAAACCACCATCTTCTCATCGCCAAGCTTCTCAATGAATTTCATCGACAACTTGCCCTGCTCTTCAGCAGTGATATCAACCTGATTATCCAGATCGATCAGGCTGCCGCGAAAAGCATATTTCAGATCAGGCGTCAGATAGAAGATCCGCGATCCTGACGTGAGCTGATAAAGACCGGTAACAGGGGTCGCCTGCACATCGTCAACAACAACATCGGCCATCTCTTTCGCCATGTTATCTTTCAGCAATTGAATATCGCTCTGCTGATCAGCAACAGCGCAAAGGGGCAACAGCATGCCAAGAAAAAGTGGTATGATTTTCTTCATATAGGGGCTCGTTAGTGTTTATATCCAAATACCGTATGACAAACAAATCGCGGAAACATTCCGTTACTCTGTCTGTCTACAGAAAACCGCCGCCAAGTTTAAGATAAATTGCCGGGATCACCAACGTTACTTGTCTGCTCAATGTGAATTTGCATAGATGAATATTGATATCTGGTTCGCCTTTTTTCTGGCTGCAGTGCTGATTTCTCTCTCGCCAGGGGCCGGCGCGGTCAACACAATGAGCAATGGTATGCGCTACGGGGTGCGTCAAACCCTGCCTGCTATTCTTGGCCTGCAGTTGGGCTTTGGCATCCAGATTGTTCTGGTGGGTATTGGCCTGGGCGCACTGATCGCCTCCTCCAATCTCGCCTTCTCCATCATCAAATGGATCGGCGTCGTCTACTTGATCTGGCTGGGTTATAGCAAATTCCGGGAGGCGCCACTCTCACTGACATCAGTGGCGACACGCCAGGAGAGCGCCAAAGTCAAATTTTGGAAAGCAGTGTTGGTCAACATCACCAATCCCAAGGCGACCATCTTCCTGGTGGCCCTGTTCCCCCAGTTTCTTGACCCCACCAGCGATAGACAGTTTGAGCAATTCGCCATCATGGGCAGCACCCTGTTGGTTGTCGATACAGCGGTGATGCTTGGTTACGCCACTCTGGCGGCAAACCTGACCCGCTGGATGAAGAGCGAAAGACACCAGCGCTGGCAAAATCGTATATTCGGCTCTCTCTTCATGGGGGCCGCGGCACTCATGGCCAGCTACCAAGGCTCACGTTGATAAACACCACACTTAACTATTACACCGGCTGCAAGCTGGATCGCACCAGTGAGCGACGCGACGATAGTGATTGGCTTACCGCTGCACTGCAGAGAGCCGACTGCGCCATTCTGCCAGTCTGGCGGGGCAAGCACCCGGTGGTGGCCGGTAATCGACCACTGATTTGCGATCCAAAAACCTGCGAGGCGCTGCTCACCGATAGCGTCGAACCCATTTTCCTGGGGCTGAATCGCGAGCAACAGCCGTGGTTCGTCATCGACATATCCCACCTGGAGAATCCGGCGCAACACTTGACGATGATCGATGAGGCTGAATGGCTTGATCTGCGCCGCTTTGGTAATCTGCTCGACTTTCCCACGGGTGCACGCTTAGCCTATGCCCGCGCTATGGTGCTCTGGCATGATAGCCATCGTTTCTGTAATCGCTGTGGTGAACCGACTCAACTCAGCCAAGCCGGACACCAACGCCTATGCGATAGCAGCAACTGCGGCAATAAGCTCTTTCCGCGCATTGAACCGGCAGTGATTATGCTGATCCACGACGGTGATCGTTGCCTGCTCGGCAGACAAGCTGCCTGGCCTCCAGGGCGCCACTCCGTACTGGCCGGCTATGTCGAGCCGGGAGAGAGCCTGGAGGATGCAGTCAAGCGCGAGGTCAAAGAGGAGGTTGGATTGGAGATTACCGATATTGGGTACCACTCCTCCCAAGCCTGGCCTTTCCCCGCATCGATCATGCTTGGCTTCTACGCCCGCGCCACCAGTTTCGACATCACCCTTCTTGATAATGAGCTGGAGTCCGCCGCGTGGTTTGATCGGGATGCACTAATCAACAACACTATTGACGGTTTTCTCCTGCCCAGCCGTGACTCTATCGCCTATCAACTGATCCAGGATTGGCTGGCTGGCAAGCTTCCCGCCTAGAGCCTGTCTACACTAACCAACAAATGGGTAACAAGAGTCCATGACCCAAATCAGCCACGCACCCTGGCGCTGCCCAGTCTGCCAGAATCCACTCACTCTCAACGCAAGAACGTTTCGCTGTAGTGAGGGACACGCTTTCGATCTGGCTAAAGAGGGTTACGTCAATCTACTGCTGGCCAACCAGAGAAGCAGTAGCAACCCTGGTGATGACAAGATGATGTCACGCAGCCGGCGCGCCTTCCTGGAACAGGGATATTACGACCGACTGGCCGATCAAATTGCAGACATCTGCAGCGCCAGACTGAGCCGCAGCGACAAGCCGGTTCAACTGCTCGATATCGGTTGTGGTGAAGGCTACTACGGTGGACGTATCAGGCAAGCACTCGAAGCGTTCTCCCCTGCCCTGGCGGCTGTGGACATCTCCAAGGAGGCGGTACGCATGGCGGCCAAGCGCTACCGTGACAGTAGCTTTGCCGTGGCCAGCAACAACCGTCTGCCGTTGCCCGATAAAAGTGTGGATCTGGTCTATTGTGTCTTTTCACCCTTCTCAACGGCAGAGGTGGCGCGGGTGCTAAAAGATAACGGATGCTTTATCAACGTTCATCCAGGCCCCCAGCACCTGTTCAAGTTGCGTGAGCAGGTCTATGACCAGCCGCAGCCCCATACACCCAAGCCGGCTGAACTGGATCACCTGATCCACACCACACGGGGTGAACTCCATTACAGCATCCATGTGCAGCGGGGGGACACCGCCATGAACTGCTCGCTCTGCAAGTACAGAGCCCAGGTGCTGGGCTTCGAACAGGACGTTGGGCGGGCGCAGGAAAGCCACCACCACCACGTGGAAGGACTCGCGGAAAGCTGCACGC
>JAKSCN010000615.1 GCA_022360595.1 Chromatiales bacterium | reverse complement strand
GGGATGGGCAGATGCAGTGATCCCAGCTTCCAGGTGTAACCGATGCTCTTAAACACCAATGCATTCTCTTCTACCGACATCTGCATACGGATGCCCATGCCGTACTTTACGAACTCAATGATTTCATTCTTCTGAATGTGTTCCATCCGTGATTTAAAGATCACAGGCTGTTTGCCTGGAAAGAGCAGTGTACGGTGCCAGAACATGGCGCTGCTGTTGTCGGTGGTTGTCCAGTTTTTGACTTCTGTTGCAATGTTCTTCCCTTTGTAAGGTACTAATGCACCGAATAGTCGTCCCGGGAGTAGGAATAGCTTGGCAATATTGGAGTGGTACACCTCGTCCATGTGACCGTTAATGGTCATCTGGGTGTCGCTGCCGGGGGAGATGGCGTAGTGCTGCTTGATAACATCAGCCAGTTGCTCCCATTGATCACCCAGTGCCTGTTGAATAACCGGTAGTGTTGATTCCGTTGTCATAATGATCTCCATTAAAAGCCAATTTGTGGTTTAAATACCATCAGAAAGTAAACGCCTATCATCGCCCCAAAGGCTGGAATGCCAAGCCAGAACCAGAGGCGTGTATAACGTTGATAGGTGTTGGTGAGTGGTCTTTTGTCACGCTGTGCCTGCATGGCAAGATCACGCATGCGTATCTGTAGATAGACTACGGGTAACCAGCAGCCTCCTGCCAGTAGATAGAGTCCGAAGGTGAGCAGAACCCAGCCCTGGGTGAGTGGGATATGCAGTAGAGAGAGTAACCATATCCCTGTAATCGGTTGGATGATGATTGTGGGCGTTGTGAATGCCCAGTCGGCAATAACAACCATTCGATTGGTGTGAGCTATAGCAGGTATGTTGTTGCTGCGGTCGGCACACCATTTATAGAAAGCGCTGCCGAGTCCGGTACCGAATAGAAGTGTGGCGCTGAGGATGTGAATCCATTTGAGTAGGGCGTATTCAATCACTGCTCTTTCTCCAGAATGATCATGATCCAGATCGCCACGAGAAGGGGAATATTTTTGCTGACCGGACCAAAGGGGTGAAACCAGAACTCAGGTTGAGATAGGGTGATGATGCTGGTGTAGATAAGGATCAGGGCAATCTGTAGCAGCCCGGTAGCGACTATTCGATATCGGAGGAGAGTCGCTACCCCTAATAGCAAGTTGCACAATACTGCGCCATACAGCATTACCGGTGCCCAGGTCTGATTGATACCTGCATTGCCTAATAAGGTGTAGCTGTCTGCATGTGGATAGAGAGCAGCAGATGCAACAGCCGTGAATAACCAGATAAAGGCGATGCTGGCGCGTAGCAGTGGTCTGACAAAATAGAGTCGGCTGTGCCAACGGTCTGCTGTGTGTGCCGGTGTGTCGGTGAGCACTTGGTCTATCGGTTGCGGCATAAAGCGGAAGGTTTGTTCGAAGGGCGTGACTGACCCTGTATTACCGGCACGCAGCATCTGGACAGTCTCCTTGGTGATAGGGGTGTTACCGAGAAAGCCGAGCCAATCAGCAAACCGTAGCGACAGGGAGTAGGGCAGTGAAAAGAATCTTGGTTCCCCAAAGCCGAGCCAGTGTGAAAGTTTTTGGTACAGAGCTTTGATGGTGATTGGTGCTGGGCCGACCACGTCAACTTCAATGTTGTGTTGTATGTTACCGTTGCCATGAGTATTACTATCAATGCAGCGTTCAACGGCTTTGACCAGATCACTGATATGGACAGGCTGTATAGACTGGTTGCCGGAATCTATCAATGGTGTGATGGGCAGCCCGACCATCCCTTTAAATAAGGCCGTACTTTTAGCACCAGGGCCATAAACGATGGAGGGTTTTAGAATCACCCCGTTGAGATTAAGTGTTGATAGATAACTATCTGCAGCAGCCTTACTGCGGTGATATTCACTGAGCGCGGTAGTCGCTGCACCGAGGGCGGAGATTTGAATGACCTGCTCTACTTTAGCCTGTTCACAAGCTTGAAATAGTGCCATGGGGGCTTTGGTGTGCAGGGTAGCGAATGTCTGTTTGCCCTGTTCTCGTATAATGCCCACACAGTTAATGACAGTGTTTATGTTGTGCAGATGTTTCAACCATTGAGTGCTGTTATCTGTCTGGGCAAAGTCCAGTTCGATAACTTCTATTTCTGGCCAGTGTTGTGCTAGCGCTTTCCGGCAGCGAACAACTGCGACAATCTGATGACCTTTGTTCAATAGCATTTGAACAATGTGGCTACCGATAAAACCTGTAGCGCCGGTTATGAGAACTCGCATGACTAAGACGCCTCCGCTACTGATGGGCTTGTGTCTGACTGGATTGCCCGAGAGATCGATTTGCGCACTATTTGGCCGATCATGGCCAGAGTGATGAATGTGCCCAAAAGCGTCTGAAACAGTAGGTCTGTCAGTGTCTGTAATAGGTTTTGAGCGGTTATGGTGTAGGTGGGTGTGAAGTAGATGACAATCAGTAGCGGGGAGATGATAAGCATGATCTGAGTGAACATGACCCAGAATTTGGCTCTTACCTCATTGCCGCAGAGTTCGATGAGTAGGTCGTTTAGCGGTGGCTTGATCAACAATAGGGTGGTAATCGTAATGCTTAAGCAGATTGTGATTTCCAGTAGAAAGAAGGGTAGTGGGCTCATTATGGTTAGCTCCTTTTTTAATATCTGTAATTTCTGTATAGAGAGAAATTACGGGGTAAAAAAATAGATTACTTGCCGCCTAGAAAACCCTGCACCTTGGCGCCCAGTTTGATGAGCTTGAGCAGGGTTGATTGGGGTAGCCCTTTGATCTGGGTATGCCAGGTATCCAGGGTCTCCATAAACTCCAAAACATCTTTGATGCGCTTTTTCACGTCGGCGGGTGTGTCACTGTCAGCATTACTTTCCAGCACACATTCACGCAGCACAGACATGGTGGGGTCGAGTTCTCGCTGCTTGCGTCCCTCCATGATGGTGTAGAAGAGGTCCCAGGGGTCTTTCATTGTTTCGAAATGGTCGCGCCGGTCACCCAACAGATGTACCACTTTCACCAGCTTCCAGGATTGCAACTCTTTAATGCTGGTGCTGACATTTGAGCGGGCCACGCCCAAGGTTTCGGTGATCTCCTCGGCATTCAGGGGTTGGGAGGAGAGGTAGAGTAGAGCATGAATTTGGGCGACTGTCCTATTTACTCCCCAGCGAGTGCCCATTTCCCCCCAGTGGAGGATGTATTTTTCCATTGTTGGCGTCAATCGCATGAATCCATCTCTTTCAGTAATTTCGGTTGTTACTGAAATTACATAATACCATTGATGATGTCAAGTTTTGCTCGTTCCAAGACGCTAGAAAAAGAGAAATTGGTGGATGAAATTTAGTGATTAAGAGAATGCTAATATAGTACAATGGGTAATTTAGGGGTTATTAAAAAGTGGGTAGATTTAGGTTTATCAATGCAGACAGATGATCAAAAAAAGTTGAGCGATTATGACCGGCTGAAAGAGATCAATCACGAACTTAGTAGTCTTGCCAAAGAGCGTAAGGCCTGTCGCTCAAAGACCAGTATCTTTGGGGCGATTGCAGGTGTTCTGTTGGCTGTTTCGTTGATTACGCTATTTCAAAATCTACTCAATATGAATAATGACTGGGAAGCCAATATCAACTCCCCCGTGCACGAGGTTGTTGCGCAAGATGAGTCATCCTCGCTGTTTATCGGGCTCTCCTGCCTGGGCATTGTTTTGGGCTTGGGGCTGTTTGTGATGGCCCGAGGCAAATGTAGCCAAGCAGGTGCTCTGAATGATAAAGAGCGATCACTGGTGACCGAAATGCGTCTGCTGCGGGATAAGATGTATGTGAAAGGCGAGATGCGTGATGATCAGCGGTACCGTCCGAAGCGAGAGGAGCAGACTACCCCCCTGGCTCCGGAAGAGGTGCGTGGTGAGTATGTTGGGGTCTATTCGCCGCCGGGGTCTAAGAACTCTGTAAACTAGAGCCTGTTAACACTAATTTCATCGTCAGCCTAAAAAAGCACCAGTCAAGGCACGAGGAGCACGGTTTGGTTGCTCCTACACTAAGCGACGAGTAATGCTGAGTGGTGCTTTTTTAGGCTCAACTCCTCTTTCGCCAACCATGTGCAGGCCAACATTTTCCTTTTTGATCTGTTTTCTCTTTGGTATTGATGTCCAAATAGTTGTCAATTGAGACTTTTTATTGCGTTTAGAGGCTATAAGCTACTGATCTATGTCAATTTGAAAATCTCAATTGGCGGCGGAATTTGATACTGATCAGGGTTCGGGCGGTTTTTTGTCTGGAAGTCCAAATTTTTCGTGGATAAATCACTGCTCATTACTATACTTGTTGCGTAGATTTGATCAACCAATTGGGAAAGTTCATATGAAAGCTCCTATTAAAGTTACCATTACCGGTGCTGCCGGACATATCGGATACGCCTTGGCCTTTCGTGTCGCCTCGGGTGAGATGTTTGGGCCGGATCAACCCGTTATCTTACGTTTGTTGGAAATCCCCCAAGCGCTGTCGTCGCTTAATGGTGTCGGTATGGAGCTGGAAGATTGTGCGCTGCCGCTGCTCCACGATATTGTTTTGACGGATGATCAGGCGATCGGTTTTCGTGAAACCGATTACGCTATCTTGATCGGCGCAAAGCCCCGTAGCAAGGGAATGGAACGTAAGGATCTGATTACCGAAAATGCGAAAATATTCTCTTCCCAAGGGCGTGCTATCAATGATCATGCCTCGGGCGATGTCCGTGTGTTGGTTGTGGGTAATCCGGCTAATACCAATGCTTTGATCGCCGCTGCCAATGCGCCTGATCTGGATCGCACCCAGTTTACGGCCATGACTCGCCTGGATCACAATCGGGCGTTGGGGCAGCTTGCCAATAAGACCAATAATCTGGTTGCCGATATCTCTCGCATGACCATTTGGGGTAACCACTCCATGACGCAATATCCGGATATCGGTAACTGCCTGGTTAAAGGTACGCCGGCTCTCGAACTGGTGAGTCGTGACTGGGCCATTGACCACTTCATTCCCAGAATTCAGCGTCGCGGCGCCGAGATTATCGAAGCCCGTGGGCTCTCTTCTGCAGCATCTGCAGCCGATGCGGTGGTTGACCACGTCCATAACTGGGCGCTCGGAACGCCTGAGGGCGACTGGGTCAGTATGAGTGTCGCTTCAGATGGCAGCTATGGTATTCCGGAAGGGGTAGTGTTCTCCTATCCGGTAATCTGTAAAGATGGCAGCTATGAGATCGTTCAGGGATTGGATCTGGATGAGTTCAGTCAGTCCCGTCTGAAAGCGTCAGAAAAAGAGCTGTTGGAAGAGCGTGCGATTATTGCTGATCTGCTGTAACAGCGTTCATTTTCACTAATCAAAAAGCCTCGAAGCTATAGCGCAGTTTCGAGGCTTTTTTTGTTTCAGATTACTATTGCTGGCTTGCTTCTCTATTGGGCGTGGATGAACCCGACAGACATTATTTTGTCCATTTAACTGTGTTTGCTGGGTTATTGGCAGGGAGTATGGAGGTCGTAAAATGTCTCGATTACCACTAGCTAGAACTGTTGTACTGTTCTTCTCTTTGTCGATTATCAGTAGTGTTGCTCAGGCCTATACCAAAAACGGTTTTGAGTTGGATGGGGCTTCTGTTCCGGCTAGGGAGATCCTCTCTGGTGGACCACCGAAAGACGGTATTCCTGCTATCGATCGTCCTAAGTTTTTGGCTGCTGACAGAGCCGGTTTTCTTAAAGAGAAGGACAGAGTGCTGGGTGTGGCGCTGGAGGGCGCCGCGAAAGCTTATCCCATCAAAATCCTTGATTGGCACGAGATCGTGAACGACAGTATTGGTGCACAGCATTTTGCAGTCACCTATTGTCCACTCTGTGGTACAGGTGTTGCGTTTGCCGCCGATGTTGGTGGAAAGCGGCTTAACTTTGGTGTCTCGGGCCTGCTCTATAACAGTGATGTATTACTCTATGACCGCAATACGGAGTCGCTCTGGTCACAGATTATGGCAGAGGCGATTACTGGTGAGTTTAAGGGGACTAAATTACAGCCCATACCGTTGCGTCATACCACTTGGGGTGATTGGCTTAAAGAACATCCCGACTCATTGGTGCTAAGCACAGATACCGGTTATCGCCGTAACTATAATCGCAGCCCTTATGGTGATTATGCACAGTCGCGACGACTCTACTTCAGTGTCTCCAATAGAGCGCCTGCCATCTATCACCCCAAAGAGCAGGTGATGGGCGTAGAGGTCAACGGACAATTCAAGGCTTATCCCTTTGTTGAGCTGAGTAAGCAAGGAAATGGCATGTTTGCCGAACAGTTTGCGGGCCAAACATTCAATGTGCATTGGAATGAAGATGCTCGCAGCGCATATGCTACCGACCCTGACGGTAATCTGTTGTCAACTACGATTGGCTTTTGGTTCGCCTGGTACACCTTCTATCCAGAGACAGAGGTTTTCAAAGCGCCGCGCAATTAGGGCTCTACAGGCCCCGGGTTAACTTGCTTTTCTGTGCTCTACTATAGTCTCCGGGGCCTCTTCGTCAGTGGTCGTATCGACCAGTACTTTAGCGATAGTTTCGCGGGACAGCTCACCGCACAATTGCCCCTCTTCATCGACAACCGGTAGTGGATAGTCGGCATCGAGTGTTTCCGGTAATACCTCTTCAATCAGAGACTCAGGTGAGACGGGGGGCAGTTCGTCAATGACTTTTTCACAGACCTTGTCGGCGCCAGCGTCGTTTTGTTCTGCTTCTTCCAGTTTCTCCTGAGTAACAATGCCCTGATAACCGTCATCGGTGACATAGTAGCCATAATCGGCAGGGCTTGTGCGCATCTGTTTTAAAGCTTCAGAGATGGTGTCTGCCGTAATGCGCCATGCTGGTGGCTTCATCACCGTCTCTACGGTCAGCGCACGGGCGCGGTTGACGTCACGGACGAAGGCCTCCACATAGTCATTGATGGGATTGAGCAGAATATCTTCAGGAGCACCTTCCTGAACCAGTTCACCATCCTTCAAAATGGCAATACGATCACCCAGGCGCAGCGCTTCATCGAGGTCGTGGGTGATAAAGATAATGGTCTTGTGTAAGGTCTCTTGCAGCTCGATCAGTTGATCCTGCATCTCGCTGCGGATGAGGGGATCAAGGGCGGAGAAGGCCTCATCCATCAGCAAAATGTCGGCATCGGTGCAGAGCGCACGCGCTAAGCCGACACGCTGCTGTTGGCCGCCGGAAAGTTGTGAGGGATACTGCTCTTCATAGCCTTTCAGCCCGACGGTTTCCAGCCACTCTTTCGCTTTTTGTTGGCGCGTCTTCTTATCTACCTTCTGGACTGTCAAGCCATAGGCGACGTTCTCCAGTACCGTGCGGTGAGGCATCAGGCCGAAACGCTGAAACACCATTGAGATCTTATGGCTGCGGAATGACTCCAGCTCTTTTTGCGAGAGCTGCATGACATCGACGCCATCTACCGTGAGCTGACCGGCGGTGGGGTCGATCAGACGGTTAAAGTGGCGGATCAGGGTCGATTTTCCACACCCCGAAAGCCCCATGATGACAAATATTTTGCCCTTTTCAATGCTGAGATTGATGTCTTTCAGGCCGACGGTATGAGCTGTTTCAGCGAGAATCTGATTTTTTGATTTACCTGCCTCGATCATAGGCAGAATAGAGGCTGGGTCCGAGCCGAAAATCTTATAGAGTCCTTTCACCTGGATGAATGGATTACTCATGGTGCATACCCTGCATATGTTTCTGGGAGCGCTTGGCATAAGCTTGAGAGACGCGGTCAAAGATAATGGCCAGAGCGACGATGGCGAGACCGTTGAACAGGCCCATAGTGAAATATTGGTTGGTAATCGATTTCAGTACCGGTTGGCCGAGACCTTTTACACCGATCATCGAGGCGATTACCACCATCGACAGGGCCATCATGATGGTCTGGTTAATACCTGCCATAATGGTTGGCATGGCCAGAGGCATCTGCACACCCCAAAGTCGTTGCCATGTGTTGGCGCCATAGGCTGTTGCTGCCTCCAGTACCTCTTTGTCGACCAGGCGAATACCCAGATTAGTGAGGCGTATCACTGGTGGGACGGCGTAGATCACCACGGCGATTACCCCTGGTACCTTACCAATACCGAGCAGCATGACCACGGGGATCAGATAGACGAAGGCCGGCATGGTCTGCATGACATCCAGTATCGGGGTGACGATGGTCTGAATTCGGTTGGAGCGCGACATCAATATGCCAATGGGCACCCCGAGTGCTATTGCCAGTAAGGTTGCCACGGTGATGATTCCCATGGTGCGCATGGCGTTGTCCCACATACCGAAATAGCCGATCAGTATGAAAGCAACGATAACACCCACTGTCAGTTTGACTGAACGGCTGGCTACGTAGGAGAGGCCGGCTATGGCAGCAATCACTAACCACCAAGGAGACTGAATAAGTAGCTGTTCGATCCAGACCAGTAAGGAGAGGAGAGGGTCGAAAAAGGCTTCGATAGCGTCGCCGTAGGCGCGGGAGAATTCTCGAAATCCGCCATCGAGGGATTTGCGGATGGCGAGCAGATCAGCTCGATCCATCGCCGGGAATTCTGATAACCAGGATGATTCTGCCATAGGTTTAACCTATTCTTGGAATGAAACTCCCGGCTTAAGCCGGGAGTCCATTCATCTAACTTGTTCATCTGCCGGTTACTGGTAACCGAAGATGAGAGGGTTTCCTAACTGTAAGTTAAAGCCTTTTCAAAGCGCTCTTAATCTTTTCAGCTACATCGCTGGAGACCCAAGCTGCCCAGTCATCCGGGTAGTTTTTCAGGAAGTGCTCCATAGCGATTTCACCGTCTGCCTGGTTCTCTTCCATCCATGCCAATAGGATATTCATCTGATCGTTTTTGAATGCGCGCTTAGAGAGGTAGTTAAATGCTTCAGGCGCCCTGTCAGCAAACTCTATTGTGGTAATCGTGTGTACCGGTGATGGTGGGTACATGGTCACTTTCGGATTTTCACACTCAACCTGGGTGATACAGCTGATGTGGTGCTCTGGATCAGTACCTGAACCAAAGTCAACTTTAACCATCTGGTATTTACCCAAGACGGCGGTGGGTGCCCAGTAGTAGCCGAACCAGGGTTTCTCACGTTCGTAGGCTTTGGCGATGGAGCCAGACAGCGCGGCGCCTGAACCTGGATCTATCAGCTCAAAACCGGATTTCTCCAACTCCAGTGCCTTGAATAGATTGGTGTTACTGATCTGGCAGTTCCAACCGGCGGGGCAGCCCCAGAAGGCGGCTTTGTTCGGATCTTCAGGATGTTTGAACATTTTGGCATTGGCCTTGATACCCGCGATGGTAGCCAGGGACGGGTCTTTGTCGACCAGATATTTGGGAACCCAAAAACCCTCTTCACCACCATCGGAGAGGGACTTGCCGGCGACTTTCAGGCGATTCTCCTTAACGCCTTTTTCGATAGCGTCCTTCAATGAGTTGCTCCAGAACTCTGGTGCAATATCCGGCTCGCCTTTTTCCACCATGGAGGTTCCTGTGGGCATGGTGTCGCCAGGAACCAGCTCAGCGTCGCAGCCGTAACCGTGTTCCAGAATGAAGCGGTCGATGTGGGCCATCATTGATCCGGAATTCCAGTTCATATCGGCGATGCTGACTTTGCCGCATTCTGCTGCGTGAGCTGCCGTTAGTGAGCCGGCCAAAATCAGGCTGGCGCCAATCACTAATTTCATAAATCCTCCGATGGATACTGCAATCTGCTCAAATATCTCAGGTTAAGTTGTTACACCCATTCAAGATTTCTGCGCAATGTATATATTTAGTGTACGTTCTATTTTTACCCTACCAAAGATTCGTAAGGGATGTCTAATTGCCGTCCTTGAGTTCAGGTTAATTTGGGTTACAGGAGTTCGAAGCATGATCGTAAATAGTGCCGGCCACCATACTTAATAAGATATGAGATCACAAGAGATATATTTTATTTATATATTAAAAATCAAATGATTACTGATATTTTTTAAAAAAAACATTAGGTTTTTGGTGGATGAAGGCAGTAGATATTTGTACCGAAAACTAACCGTACCAATTAAAAATGCACTGATTTTGAGGAAAAAGTGGAAGCATGGCCATTTTGGTTGAATGCAGAGTTGGTTAGGCGGTAATGGTACGCGGACGGGAGATTCATGAATTTGGATGGAGAATTAGTTAGTGCTCTGATTATCTTCATTCGATGTGGGGATATCTTTCAGCAGTGTTGAAAGATCAGCCTCATTGGTGGTCACCGAGCCGGTAGAGAGCATGGGAGCGGCATCGATATCCTCGGCACCCATCATGGCGGCTATGCGTTGCAGTGAGGAGAGTAGTTGAGCCTGCTCCCAATCATCGAGGTTTTTAAAGCGTGATATAAAGCGTTCTTGCAGCAGCGGCGGGGATTTCTCAAGGAGTTCAACAGCCTTGTTGTGCTGCTAATGAGAATTTTGCGCCGATCACCATCGCTGCGGTTAAGACCTCTGCCTTGCTGATCTCTTTTAGAATCAGAGCCTGTGGTCCAGTCAGCCCGTGGCTATTGATAAGGCTACGGGAGTGAATATCAATAGCCCTTGTCACGCGCCGTAGGGCGATCAATACCTCATCGCAAATGTCGAGATCGTTGGTCACGGTCAACCTCTTAACTGCCATTTGGTCTACTGCTAAATATTACACAGAATTTTATGCTTGTGTTACCGAGACCGGGTTAGCCGTTGAACAGTGGCTTAAAGTGTGTTGCGCAGCCCGAGCGCTTCAGGATGTGGCTGTAGATAAACCTGCTGTTCAATATAGGGATCAGGGTGACGCCGAAAATAGTGTTTCAGGAGGGTGATTGGGACAATCAGCGGGATTTGGCCTTGTCGATAGGACTCGATACTATCGAGTAATTCCGCCTTGTCATGCGTGTCGATAGAGCGCTTCAGATAACCCATGATGTGCTGTAGCACATTGACATGTCGTTTATGGTCTACTCTCCGCTTCAAGGTGGTCATCAGCTCCAGAATATAGGCATCGGCTATCATCTCGATCTCCTGTTTGCTGAAGTCGGTGAGCTGTTGTCCCAGCCGTTTGTAGGCCGCTTGGGAGTGGGCCATCACCAGATATTTGTGTCGGGCATGGAAATCGATCAGTGCGGCAGGCGTTATGGTTTTGGCGCATAGTTGTTGCCAGCGATGGAGTACGTAGAGGCGGTTGATGAAATTTTCACGTAGCACCGGGTCATTCAGGCGCCCCTCCTCTTCGACTGGGAGAAGAGGGGATCGCTCCATCAGAATACGGGCAAAAATGCCGGAACCCTTGCGCTCGGCAGCGCTATCAGGGCGAGGATAGACTTTGACCCGTTCCATACCGCAACTGGGCGAATCCTTTTTGAGGATATAACCACAGATGTTTGGTAATCGAGAAACTTGATCGTAGGCATATGCTTCGAGCTGTTGGGTAACATTCAGAGAGGTATCCTTTACACCTACTGCTTGGGGGCGCTGATATGCGCCGATCAGGCGAATAGGGGGACGGGGTGTACTCATGCCGATGGCTGTTTCTGGGCAGAGCGGCAGGAAATTACAATATTTGGAGAGTGTCTCCACGATGAATGTGTCGCGTTTATGCCCTCCGTCGTAACGGACTTTTTCGCCCAATAAACAGGCACTGATGCCGATTAAAGGCTTTGCTTGTCTACTCACCCAACAATCTCCCTATTCTTTGCTGTTTTCATAACGGCCTCTGGATTCCGGTACCAAGGCGAGAAAAATACAGAGCACAACACCTAATGCAAATAGCAGTCCTTTACCCATGAGGCTGATTGGCAGTATCAGCAGGCTGATGGTGAAGGTGGCGATAATCAGTAGAATACCCCGAACTTTGACCCGTCTGTTAATGGTGCGGGTGCGCTGCCACTGCTGGATCATCGGTCCCAGGTATTTGTGGTTGAGCAACCAGTTGTGCATTTTGGGGGAACTGCGGTAGAAGCAGAAGCCGGCCAGAAGAATGAACGGCGTAGTGGGCAACAGCGGTAGTACAATACCGATGATGCCGGCGATCAGTGACAGCCAGCCGCCAATCAGAAGTGCACTATGCTTTATTGCCTGTTTCATCGTTCCCGGTCAACGAGTTGTACCGCGTATCATACCTCAATGTATGAGCGCTTGCTGCCGGCTGGTGTTCAGAACCGTACGGGAGTGAAAATTGGGAAAAAGGAGGCAGTGTCAGCCCCACAACCGGCACTCCGCTGCTATCCCAAGCAAGTATTGTTGGCCAAGTCAGCACAAACCAGTGTATTCCAAAATTGGTATCACCCGCTTGTGATTCGGCAGGGCAGAGAGACGTGCTGGATTTTTGCGTGGCCATAAATCACGTCGAAATCAGAAAATTGCCATTTTTATTTCGAGTAATAACCGGTACCAGGAGCGCTAAAAGGTGATATTTTGGGCTAAAATCATCGTTGTTAATTGTTATCAGAGTGTGACACTATTCCACGCTTTATGAGATTATATAGCGATCATCCCAATCATTGATCGTACTACTCTAACGGTACAAGACAAATACGCGCATGTCTGACTCTATCCCTGCACTGGTTGCTGAGAATATCCATAAATCTTTTGCGGATACTGAAGTTCTGAAGGGAGTGTCAATTACCGCTCATGAAGGAGATGTGATCGCCCTGCTCGGCAGCAGTGGTTCCGGTAAAAGTACTTTTTTGCGCTGCATCAATCTGCTTGAAACCCCTGATGTCGGGGAGATCCATGTTCATGGTGAGAAGATCATCATGCAGGCTTCCCGTAACGGCGGTTTGATTCCCGTCGATAAGAAACAGGTGTCCCGGATTCGCAGTCGTCTTGGGATGGTGTTTCAGAGCTTTAATCTCTGGTCTCACATGACTATTTTGGAAAACCTGATTGAAGCCCCGGTTCATGTGCTTAAGCAGCCAAAACGGGAAGCGATTATCGTTGCTGAAGAGCTGTTGGAGAAGGTGGGCCTGGCGGATAAGCAGCATCATTATCCGAGCCAGCTTTCCGGTGGTCAGCAGCAGCGCGCCGCGATTGCCAGGGCCTTGGCCATGAAGCCGGAGGTGATGTTATTTGATGAGCCCACCTCGGCGCTTGATCCCGAACTGGTGGGGGAAGTGCTGCGGGTAATGCGTGGACTCGCCGAGGAAGGGCGTACCATGATTGTGGTTACCCATGAGATGGGATTTGCCAGAGAGGTCTCGGACAAGGTGATCTTTCTGCACCAAGGACGTATTGAGGAGGAGGGGAGACCGGAGGAGGTATTCAACAATCCGACATCGTCGCGATTTCGTGAATTTCTTGCCAGTAACCTTTGATCGAGCACAACCACCACACTATTAAGGAACAACCTTATGTTTAAAACAACAGTTATCTCCTTGTTTCTGGCTTTCGGCATTGTTGCAACGGCATCTGCCGGGGGGATGAAAATACGAATCGCCACGGAAGGGGCTTATCCTCCCTTTAATATGAAAGATGCTTCGGGTGAGCTGATTGGGTTTGATGTGGATATCGCGAAGGCGTTGTGTGAGCAGCTCAAAGCGGAATGTACGATTGTCGCACAGGATTGGGACGGTATCATTCCAGCGCTGCTGGCAAAAAAATATGACGCGGTTGTTGCTAGTATGTCGATAACCGAAGAGCGGATGAAGAAGGTTGATTTTACCGGGCGTTACTACTCCAACTATCTCCGTTTTGGGGCTAAAAAGGGCAGCGCTATCAAGAGTGCTGATGACCTGATTGGCAAAAACGTTGGTGCGCAACGCGCGACAGTTGCCGGCCAGTGGCTGGAAGACAATATGGCGGGCAAGGTTCGAGTCAAACTCTACGACAAACAGACCGCTGCCTATGCCGATATGACGTCTGGTCGTCTTGATGCGATTCTCTCTGATGCCTATCCACTGTTTGATTGGTTGAAAGAGAATCCTGATTACGAATATGTGGGGGAGAAGGTCGATATTAACGATCAGATCGGTATTGCGGTACGCAAAAATGAGGCTGAGCTGCGTGATGCATTGAGTGGTGCCATCAAGTCCATTCGCGAAAATGGCACTTATGCCAAGATCAACGCCAAGTACTTCCCATTCGATATTTACTGATCGAAAACATAGCTGGTTTAGGGGGCTACATCGGTAGCCCCTAGTTATATATATCGAGTGACAGGTATTTAATGTGAGCGCGGAGAATTCAGTATTCACGCTTCTGAGTCTTGGTGACAAAGGGTGGGGCGATGAGCTACTGCTGGGAGCAGTACTGACATTGGAACTCGCCTTGGTCTCTTTGGCCGTGGGGCTGGTGCTGGGTTTGGCCACTGCTGGCGCTAAGATCTCCCATTCGCGAGTTCTGCGTTTTCTCGCATCGGGTTACACCAATTTGATCCGGGGTATACCCGAGTTTCTGATTATTCTTCTGGTCTTTTTTGGTGCGGACCAGCTAATGGTCAGCATCACTGGAGCCCTCAATTACGATGGCGTTATTGAGGTAAATAAATTTGTGGCCGGGGTATTGGCGTTGAGCCTGATCTTTGGCGCATTTGCCTCAGAGGTTTTTCGTGGTGCGTATCAAGCGGTACCGAATGGCCAGATTGAAGCCGGATTGGCGTGTGGTATGCGACCAAGCCAGATTTTCTGGCGTATCCGTATGCCGCAGATGTGGCGCTATGCCATTCCAGGGTTGGGCAATCTCTGGATGGTCCTGCTCAAGGATACCTCCCTGGTATCGGTTATTGCACTGGACGAACTATTACGGCAATCCAATATTGCGGGCGAGACTACCCGTGAGCCTTTTCTGTTCTACATGGTGGCAGCGTTGATCTATCTGCTGCTGACCATTGTCTCTGATTTCGGCAGGCATCGAATGGAGCTGCGGGCAAACCGCGGTGTGCGCAGGGCCGGATGATGCTTGGATTTGATATCAGCTATTTTGAAGCAAAATATCGGGCCTCAGAGGCCGTCTGCCAGATTATCGGACCCGCCACTCCCCAAGGGTTTGCCGATTACTGTCCGCGGTTTGTACAGGGAACCTTCACTACAGTAGAGATTCTGGTGCTCTGTTGTCTGATCGGGTTGGTCGTTGCGGTACCTATGGCGTTGGCGCGGGTCTCATCCAATAAGTGGTTATCGGTCCCGGCATATGTCTATATCTACGTATTTCGTGGCACTCCTCTGTTGGTTCAACTCTTTCTTTTCTACTATGGACTTGGGCAGTTTGAAGTGCTGCGTGAGAGTTTTCTCTGGCCGGTGTTACGCGATGGCTGGTGGATGGGAGTCATTGTGCTCTCTATCAATACGTCCGCTTATGTGGCCGAGATCTTGCGAGGAGGCATCAAAGGGGTGCCTGAGGGGCAAGTTGAGGCTGGTCGAGCGGCGGGTATGTCGGGGATGCTGCTCTATCGGCGCATCATACTGCCTCAGGCCTTCCGAATTGCCTGGCCTGCTTACGGTAATGAGGTGATATTGATGCTCAAGGCCAGCGCCTTGACCAGCGCTATCACGGTGATGGATCTGATGGGGCAGACCCGCACCATCTTCTCACGTTCCTATGACTTGGAAATTTTTGTCTACGCCGCCGTGCTCTATTTTGTGATGGCGTTTATGCTTACCTATCTGTTCCGTTTGGTCGAGCGACGTCTCAAACGCCATATCGCCTATCCTTAACAGGCCCTAACAACAGATGTGTGATTCAATAGCTCATGCCGATGGAATATCAGCAAGGGAGGGCTTTGCACGTCCTTGTGCAGAGACCATCCTTGGTTGAAATAAGTCGCTAAACTTATTTAGCAGGCGCGGCTGGAGCAGCAGGCGCCTGAGGAGCTACAGGGGCATAGCCATAAGGAGCACCGTAGGCGTAAGGAGCAGCGCCATAAGGAGCGTAAGGTGCACCGTAGTATGGGTAGCCGTAACCACCGTAGTATGGATTGCCATAGCCGTAACCGTTACCACGACCGTACATGTTGCTACGACCACTGAAGTTCATGTTGAAGTCGCCAGAACCGTCACCAAAACCGTCGCCCAGACCATTCCAAGGACCACCCCAGCCCCACCATGCAGATGCAGAACCAGAAGCAGCGACCAGTGCGGCGACAGCAGCAACCTTTGCGATTTTTTTCATTGTGTATCTCCAAATTATTTTGTAATCAAACTTTTGGGTTTAGTGAAAGCCTGATACCACCTTGTGCCTTCATTGAGGTCCAGAATATAAGCGAATACTAAAGTAGTCAAATCCTTTTTCTTGGTAGATGCAAGGTTATTTCTGATTGTCGTGTAAGCTTTTTCTGTACCGGCACCAATATATACGACTCTTTACTACTTAAGGCAAGTGGTTGGGGAATGTTAATGGCTTGTCGAGACGTGGTTTGCGTTGAATTTTCGGTAAGCGTAGATAAGCCATGTCAGCGCCATGATCTGAAGTGTGAAAGTAACGGTAAAGGCGGTTTGATAGCCTTCGGGGGCATAGTGACCCTGGTCCAACTGGGGCCAGTGATCAATGATCTTGCCAATAAGCCACTGAATAGTAAAGGCGGCAATAAATACGAGCAGGTTGAGGGCGGTGTTAACCCGGCCGGATAGCTGCTTGGGGTAGTGTTGGGAGAGTACGGCGTATTGCACAATACCAGTGGTGCCGAAGAATCCAAAGGCAATCCATATCGGGACTATCCAGTTAGAGGCAGGCTCCAAAATGATCACGCCTTGAATAGTGATAAAGATCATCATACCCAAGGTGGAGACCTTTATTGGTGGTATGCCCCGGCGGGAGAGACGTTCCGCAAGTGTGCCTAGTGTGAGAAAACCGGCGATCATGGCGCTAGCGATCAGAAACAGGGTGTCTGCCGCCTCCACACGAGAAAGTCCGCCGATATCACGCAGCCAAGGACCGGCCCATAGGCTTTGAATCGAAATGAAGGTGGCTTGTGAAAGCATGGTCAAAGGTGCAATGGACCAGAAGAAGCTGTCGGTAAATATCACTTTGATGCCTTTGAACTGTTCGCCCAGGGACGCCTTATTCGCTGTATTGGGTCGAGCTGTGTCCGGGTGATCAGGAACCAAGGTGAAAATCAGCAGGGCACAGAGTGCCATCAGTACCGATAAAATAGTAAAAATGCCGCGCCAGTCGGTAAAGCCCAGAGCATATTGGACCGGAGCGGTGGCTGTCAGTGCGCCTAAGCCGCCAGCAGCCATGATCAATCCATTGATCATCGGTAGTCGTTGGGGTTTGAACCATTGAGTAAAGGCCTTGAAGCCCGCCATCAGACAAGCCGATACACCAAAGCCGATTAGCCCTCTGCCAATGATTAGCGTAACTACACTGTCGCCAACGGCAAAAACAGCGGCTCCAACAGCGGCAAAGAGAAGCAGGCCTGCCTCAATTTTTCTTGGGCCGTATCGATCAAGCAGAATCCCCAGTGGGATTTGCGTGGCGGCGAAGGTGATGAAATAGATGGCAGTGAGTAGCCCCAGAGTGTCGGAGGAGAGTGCAAGTTCTTTTGTAAGGTCCGGCGCCAGAACGGCGTTAACCACCCGAACCAAATAGGAGAGATAGTAGCCAAAAGCGAAAGGGAAAAGAATTAATACCAGACGTTGAGTGAGTGTTGGTGAAGCGTTCAAGCCGATCGTTTCATGATGGGATGTGGATGAAGGGGGCTATGATAGCGGTTTGCTGCTACCTAGGATAGCGTCAACCAATGATGTCTCCAGGTTAAGGTTAACAGACCCTAAAATAACCGTAAAAATCTAGACAAAAAGATTTGGATAAAAGAGAATGATCGCCAATAGAATTGAGAATTATTATCAATGAATGCATCCAAACTATTTTTGACCAGCAAAAGGACTATTGTCCTTTCAGTGGGTGGGCTAATGCTCGGTTTTGTGATTGGCAGCTATGCAGGAGAGTCTTATGAATTAAGGATGGTACGCCAAGTCTATGACATCAATGCACCAAAAGCGGAATTGATGTATCAGTTCGTACCTGACTATATGGAGATTAACGTCGGTGACACGGTTCGTTTTCTCGGCACGGTGGGGCGTCATACTGTTCATTCAGTAAAGGGTATGATCCCAGAAGGGGCTGAGCCTATCTCAATCATGCCGCGCCAACCGAATGAGGTAACTTTCACCAAGCCCGGTGTTTACGGTATCAAGTGTAAGCTTCACCAGCGTCATGGTATGGTCGCAGTGATTCAGGTGGGTGATACTATTCCTAATCTGGAGAAGGCACGCGCTCATGTTTCAAAGGGTGTGAGTGAGTTCACCCGGCCAAAAATGCACAGACTGTTGGATAAGGCCGAAGCGTCTGTGGCCGCTAAAGCAAAAGAATAAGTTAGCTTCTGGAACCTGCAGGGGGCCGATTCAGCCGGGTGGTGGAGTCGGCTTTTTATTTCCACCCGCTTGTGTCTTGCCTAAACTGCCTTTTTTCAGAGGGTTATATAACTTTACTGTCAGTATATTGAATATTATTATGTTCTAATATTATCTGGATTGTCAGTATTCACCTGTAGATAGAAGGTACAGTAATGGAAAACGGTAGTCGTATTCAGTTTTTTCCAATCTCCTTTTTCGCGGTTGTGATGGGGCTTGCGGGGCTCACTATCGCTTGGGAGAAAGCCCAACAGACTCTTGACCTAAGCTTCAAGCTGGATGGAGCACTTGTTCCCATGGTGTCGCTGGCATTTGTCGCTATTCTGGTTACCTATTTGACCAAGTTGGTGAAGTTTAAGGATGAGGTTGTTAAAGAGTTCCGCCATCCGATTAAACTCAATTTCTTTGCCGCTATCTCGATCAGCCTGATTCTTTTGTCGGTGGTCTATCTTGGTATTTCCCATGATTTGGCTCACGCGCTCTGGATTTTA
This sequence comes from Chromatiales bacterium, assembly GCA_022360595.1. Lineage (GTDB taxonomy): Bacteria > Pseudomonadota > Gammaproteobacteria > Chromatiales > Chromatiaceae > BM503. Next base: position 1,041 of record JAKSCN010000615.1, on the reverse strand, counting down.
GGGGCTGCACTGCAGCTTGTGATTACCCTCTATGTGATGAGCTCATGGATTTATCATGAGCACTATCAGGTACAGCACAGTAACCCTGCCTGGTTCATTCCGGTAGTGGGTAATGTGCTGGTGCCAATTGCCGGGACGGGGCTTGGGTACTTTGAGATATCCTGGTTCTTTTTCAGTATCGGGATAGTATTCTGGCTGGTGCTGTTCATCATCATTATGAATCGGGTCTTCTTCCATAACCCGTTGCCTGAGAAGTTGATGCCCACCTTTTTTATTCTGATTGCGCCACCGGCAGTGGGTTTTATCTCTTATGTGAAGTTGACCGGAGATATCGACGCGTTCGCCCGGTTGCTCTATTACAGTGGTCTTTTTCTGACTCTGTTGTTGGCTACCCAGTGGAAGCGTTTCGTGAAAATCGCTTTTTTTCTCTCTTGGTGGGCCTACTCGTTTCCTCTGGCGGCTATTACGGTGGCTACTTTGGTAATGTATGAAAGTAATAATGTACCCGGTTTTGCCGCACTCTCTTGGACACTGCTAAGCCTTGTCACCTTGGTAGTAGTCATGCTGCTGTATAAGACAGCGCGGGCGATCTCTCAGAAAGGGATCTGTTTACCGGAGGACTAAATAACCGTTGATCACTCGCTCAGGATTGGTCAACGGTCTCCTGGAAAAGTTTTAAGCGGGCTGGTTGTCTCGTAGGGTTGCAACGGCCGACTAGGAAGTCGGCCAGGCCCTTTTAAGATAACCGGGTTTTAAAGTCCTGATAACCGAACTCACGAACCATTTTCAACTGGTTCTCCCCAGTCCAGATCGCTAAAGCAGGAAGATTGACTCCGTTGAAGGTGGTGTTCTTTACAAAGGTGTAGTGGATCATATCTTCCAGCACGATCTTGTCGCCGATCTGCAGTGGCTGATCAAACGAGTAGTCTCCGATCACATCGCCGGCCAAACAGGTGTTGCCTCCCAATCGGTAAGTGTGTGCTCTTTCACCAGCTTCGCCTGAACCGGTAGTCATGGGGCGGTAGGGCATCTCTAACACAT
>JAKSCN010000392.1 GCA_022360595.1 Chromatiales bacterium | reverse complement strand
GGTTACAATCAACAAGACAATACCACTCAATCATCAAGCGTCGACCAGAGCGGTGACAACACCGACGACAACCAGAACAGCGAAACAGGCGCAAGCAATAACAGTCAGCGCGGCAGTGATCAAGGTGAGCAGAACGAACAGGGGCAGAATCACGCAGAGAGTAATAAACAAAACGCAAACGGCGATCAGCAACAAAAACGCCCCAATAAATCTGCCGCTAAGCAACAGCAGCCTGGTCCCAATGGAGATACACCTTCCAACCACAACGGTCAGCAGCTACAGCAAACCCATGCCCAGCAAGCCCAACAACCGAAACAGAAAACCAACGCAAAGGCGGGACTACCCCAAGGCGATCAACCACCACTACCAAGCCGGATGACAGAGGCAGTCGACACTTTTGACCAACAGGGCGATACCCCTGAGATAGAAGCTACACCAGGGGCTCAAAGCCACATCAAAGGCCAGGGGGGCAACACCGACCGCACCACGCTGTTGATGGAACAGTGGCTTGATCAGATTGAAGGAGACCCGGCCATATTGTTAAAGAGTCAATTCAACCGTGAAGCACAGCGCCAGTTGCAACAGACAGGCTCGCTCCCCAACGATCCGAGGCCTTGGTAGCAGCATGTTGTCACCAACCATATTCAGACAGATCATTCGACTAAGGACCACACTGCTCATTCTGCTGCTTGGCCTTGCAAGCTGGGCATCGGCCCAGACCAGCTCCCCCTACTATCCGGGTCACCGATACCCCTATGCACCACAACAACAACCGCAAAATTCTAATACACCGGGTTCTGGCCTGGGTTCACGAAATCACCCTTATCAGCAACGGCGACAACCCAATATTCCCAGCTACAAACCTATAGCACAGCCGATATCGACACCCTCCGTTGAAGTACTGCTCTCCAACAACACCCCGTACCTCCAGGAAAACCTAATCCTTACCTTGCGCGTCGCCAGTGAAGGCAATCTCAGTGAACTGAATCCACATCTGCCTCAACTGGACGGCCTGGCAACAAAACTACTGGATGGTCCGATAGCGCGAACCGACAAAGCGAACAACAACCGCATTATCAATGAATTCCACTATCTGCTCACACCGCTAAGAGAGGGCACACTCTCAATTCCTATCATAGAGATCGACGGGCGCACGGCTACAGCAGGAAATCCAGCTTTCAACATCGCATCTTCAGAGCCATTTGAGTTAACAGTCAAACCGGCCAACGACGAGGTCTTCCCCTGGCTTCCACTCAACACGCTGGTCGTGCAAGCCTACCTGTCGGGGGCAGACAATCCTGAAGCGGGTAAACCGATCACCCTGACCATCAATGCCTCGGCTGTGGGCGCCACCGGCCACCAACTACCCTCACTGCAACAACAACTGCAGAAAGCCAAGGACTTTCGCATCTACCGGGAGAGCAGTGAAACCACAGGCAAACTGTCACCCGACCGCAAACGATTGATGGGCGCCCGCATCGAGCGCTTCACACTGGTGCCCCAGCATGGCGGAAAGCTACAGATCCCCGCCCTGGAAATCCCCTGGTGGAATGTAGACCGTGGTAGCGCTGAAGTGGTGCATATTCCCATTAGGCAGATCATCGCACGCGGTGAAAAAGCAGCCACTGACAACCCGATTACCGACCTTTTTCCCGGCGCAACACCCCTCTTGCTCTGGCTGCCCCTGCTCATTGTCCTGCTGATTACCATCGGCTTTTGGGTACTCTCTTGGCTGCGCAACAAGCACTTTGTCCAGGTAGTGGTGGAAGAGATGAGCCTGTTGTTTGGCTTCATAGCCAAGCAGTTCAGAGCATTCACTGCCTGGCTATCACCGATCCGCCGACTACAAAAATTACGCCAAATATTCATCAGCAACCTGCCCCGTTCGCTACGCCTCTGGTTCTGCGTCAAAGTAGTCGACAGTGAAGATGACCTGGAGACCTGGAACTACATGCTCCGCTTTCTGGCCAACAAACACTTGAACCTATCACCGCAGTTACCACTCACCACTCTAGGCAGTAAACTGGCCCAAATCCACGGTTCAAATCCACACCAGATGAATCTGCTTATGCATGAACTGGAGAGCGCCATCTACAACAATCAGACCATTCAGTTCGATCAATGGAAAAAAAGATTTAGGCGGCAACTGCGCCCGAGTCTATTCAGTCGCCACAAAAAGGCGCTCAAGAGAACACAAAAACTGCCACCACTTAACCCAAATATCTCTTAGTATGTCAGGCTGCAGTTATCAAGCAGGCTGACTCCATCAAGTAGAGTGGCAAGCTTCCAAAGGCAACTAACCGCTGTCCCTCAAACAAAACACCGCTATTTTCCAAAACACAGTTATTTGATAACCTTCAGATAACTATGGATATAGACCTTAGCTGGAAGCAACTAACAACCCTTCCGTACCATAAAGCAAAAGGTTCTATACAATATTATTGGTATCAACCGCCTAGCCAGGGATAGTAGAAAACACAATGAGCAAGTGGCATCCAGCAGTAGCAGCCATCAACGGATACCAACAGTACATATCGCCTTACAAGGGTTTCTCTTGCGCACATAGAGTAGCGACCGGCGAAGTCTCTTGTTCAGAATTTGCCAAGCAAGTGATACATAAAAAGGGGTTGATTAGCGCACTCAAAGACATTTTTCATCGACTTGATGAATGCAAAAAAGTCGCCATATATCTCAATGAGCAAAAAGAGAAGTCCAAAAAAGATAACCCTACGTGCACAGCGGCGGACACACTGACATGTATGCCCATACCTTCTTGCGGAGACGCTGGAATAGGTGGTGCTGCAAGCGGTATTGGCGCAGGCGGCTGTGATGCCTGTGCATGCACGCCGTTTTAACCTCTATCCATTCAACAAGAGGCACCACCATACTCATATCTAATAAAATCCTTCAGCTTCCCAATCTCTCTGTTAAGAAACGCCTTATCCTTAAAAGCATGGGTAACAACAGCGATACCTTGAACCCTTGAAAGTAACTCCAAAGCCTTTTCATCGGCCTGCTTGGGAGTACAGTCCAACAATCGATATTGCTGCTTTAGCCACCCCCGGAAACGCTGAAACATAGGTAAGGCTATGCTGTAAAGCTCAGGCTCATTTTTTGAAAACTCACCTGTCAGGGTTCCCATTGGGCAACCATAACTTTTTATATCGTCCTGTTCACTGACCAGCATTTCACAAAATCGCATTAACCTACTTACGGGGTGACCAATCTCTTCATTCCACTCATGTAGCAAGTCATCAATATCTGTGAGCCGCTTATTGACTATCTCTTCAAGAATTGTCTTTTTGTTTTTGAAGTGGTAAGTAATGTTGCCTTTACTCAAGCCTGTCTTATCGACAATATTTGCGAATGAGGTATTACTGTAGCCTTGGTGATAGAACAGCTCATTGGCCACATCGATAATGTGTTGTCGGGTGTTATCACCTTGCTTCATAGCACTTATCAACTCCAATATCAGATCTATAACCAACCCTTGGCATCATATTCCATTCATTGATAATCTCAAAACAATAGCTTGCTACAAACAGACCAGTCGCCTGTCACCAGGGGCTTACAATTTTACCTCCATTGACAT
>JAKSCN010000039.1 GCA_022360595.1 Chromatiales bacterium | reverse complement strand
TATTCACCTCTAATCCGTCCCCGATCCATCATCGAACGCAGTAATGGCCCAAGGGGAAAAGCCCCCGACGGACAACTGGCAAACAGCTCGGGGCGATAGACACCGATACCACTGAAGGTCAGCTTGGGCATCCCCTGCTGATGCAACGCACTGTTTTGGTCGAGATGGAAGTCACCTTCCGCATGGTGCTGCGGATTACCCACCAGCACCAGATGAGCAAGCATCCCTATTGGACAAGCAAGCTGCGCGAGCGGATAGTCGCTCCATATATCGCCATTGACGACCAAAAAGGGGGCATCACCCAGTAGGGGCAATGCTTTAGCAATCCCACCACCGGTCTCGAGTGCGCCTTCAGGCTCAGCAGAATAACTAACTTTAATACCCCAGCGACGACCAGTACCTATGCGCTCAACGATCTGTTCCCCCAAATGGGCATAGTTAATGACAATGCGCTTAAACCCACCCTGCACCAGATGATCAATGTGATACTCGATCAGCGGCTTGCCCGCCACCGGCAACAGTGGCTTGGGCGTGTAATCCGTCAACGGCCGCATTCGCTCACCACGACCGGCAGCCAGAATCATCGCCACTTCGGGCTTCTCAAAAAGATTGGGGAAATCACTCATGCCGGCATTCTAAACGACGAGGCCGGAGTCGCATACTGCGGCTCCGGCCTCTCGTCGAACTATTTGGCGGAAAAAGCCGCTAGCCCTTCATTGCCTGAAAAAACTCATCGTTGGTCTTGGTGACCTTAAGCTTGTCAAACAGGAACTCCATCGCCGCCAGCTCATCCATCGGATGGAGAATCTTGCGCAAAATCCACATCTTCTGCAGCTCATCCTGCTTCATCAACAGATCTTCACGGCGGGTGCCGGAGCGGTTAATGTTGATGGCCGGGAAGATACGTTTCTCGGCAATACGACGATCCAGGTGGATCTCCATGTTGCCTGTGCCCTTGAACTCTTCGTAGATGACTTCGTCCATCTTCGATCCCGTGTCGACCAGTGCCGTCGCGAGAATCGTCAGGCTGCCGCCTTCTTCGATGTTGCGCGCAGCGCCGAAGAAGCGCTTCGGACGATGC
>JAKSCN010000161.1 GCA_022360595.1 Chromatiales bacterium | reverse complement strand
TAAGTGCCGTGATCGATATCCAATAGAGCTCCCTGGGCCCCTTCAAACATGATACTACGTCCTTCCGCACGCATCTTATGCAACGTGCCTGGAACGTCTTCGACCATGTGAGCCATACGCTCGCCCTGTGCCAGGGCTTCATCCAGCACCTTTTGATAATCAACGGTCTCCGCTTTGTAATAGTGCTGCAGGGCAAAGTTATGATACTCCATGACTTCACGCAGACGCTCAGTAAAGTGGGCAGTATCCAGCAACTCACCAAAACGCAAACCACGACGTGACACCTTATCCTCATAGGCAGGGCCGATACCACGGCCGGTAGTGCCGATCGCTTTTTTGCCCCGGGCCGCTTCGCGTGCCTGATCCAGCGCAATGTGGTAGGGCAGAATCAGCGGACATGATTCACTGATACCCAAGCGCTGGCTGGCCGGAACGCCGTTCTGCTCCAGCATATCAATCTCTTCCAGCAATGCACTAGGGGATAGAACAACACCATTGCCGATCAGACAGCGCACATTGTCGCGCAGAATACCCGAGGGAATCAGATGCAGAACGGTCTTCTGTCCATCAATAACCAATGTATGGCCCGCATTATGTCCGCCCTGAAAACGCACCACTGCCTCGGCACGATCTGTCAGCAAGTCAACAACCTTGCCTTTGCCCTCATCACCCCACTGGGTGCCTATCACTACAACGTTCTTACCCATTGTCGTTCTCTACAAATACGTTATGAATTATGTTCATGAATAGTTGGCTTTACGCCTCTTCAACTACCCACGCCTCTCCCTGTTTTACCAAAACCTGTGAGCAACCCATCAGTTGGGCGTCCCCGCTCTGTTCCGGCAAAGAAAAAATCACTCGCTTCCCGTCCCGGCGCAGTGCATCGACCGTTCTATACAGACTCTCATCTTCAATGCTCGGCGCCAATATGCTCTGATGTGGTGCTACAGCATCAGCATAGCGGCCCAACCGGAAAAGCTGGTTTAGATCTGCGCTAAAGCCACTGGCGGGACGCGCCCGGCCAAACACCTTGCCAATTTCGTCATAGCGCCCACCGCGGGCAATCTCCTGCCCCAAGCCAGGAATGTAGGCGGCAAATACCACGCCGGTATGGTAGTGGTAACCGCGCAGCTCACCCAGGTCAAAGTGGATGGGTAGCCCCGGCTTGCGGCGCTTGAGCTGCTCAGCCAAACTTTCCAGTTGATCCAGAGCTGCCTTAACTTCGTCAGAGGCGCCAGCCAATCGGGCCCTTGCCTGCTCCAGGCAATCATCACCGCTCAACTCAGCCAGCGCACAGAGCATCTCTCCCATATCGGGCGATAATCCAAAACCGGCAATCAACTCCCTGATTTCAGGAATGGCTTTACCTTGCAGGGCCTTAAACAGCGCCTGCTCTTGCCCCTTATCCAGGCCTGCCTGACGGGTCAGGCCGCGAAAAATACCAACATGCCCGAGATCAAGATAGATCTCTTCTATACCGGCACAATCCAGCATCGCCAGCATCAGACTGAGCACTTCCAAATCACTCTCTACACCGGAGTGGCCGTAGAGTTCGGCCCCAATCTGCAGGGGTGAACGGGAACCGGCAAACCCATCGCCACGGGTGGAGAGTACTGTGCCCAGGTAACAGAGACGCGTAGGCACCTCGCGACGGAGCTGGTGCGCATCGATACGAGCAACTTGCGGGGTGATATCGGCACGAATACCGAGGGTTCGACCAGTGATCTGATCGGTCAATTTGAATGTCTGCAGATCCAGATCACCACCGGTGCCTGTAAGCAAAGACTCCAGATATTCGATAAACGGGGGGAAAACCAATTCGTATCCCCAACTGTCAAACAGGTCCAACAGTTCTCGACGAAGCTTTTCCAGAACCCTGGCGTTGGGTGGCAATACTTCGTTGATGCCCTCGGGCAGTAACCAGTGTTCGTTTTCTTTAACCATTTGTTCAGTTCACAAGATAAAGCATGGCGACACCCGCCACCATACTGACCAGACCGCTGATTCTCAGCGATCGGTCATCCATCTGCTGCACCGCGAGCATCATCTTCCGCATGGATGTGGGGCTCAAAAAGGGGAAAATCCCTTCTATCACCAGTAGTAATGCCAACGCAACCCAAAGTTCGTGCCACATAATCGCTGTCCAGAAAAAAGGCCGGGATGCTACCCGGCCATTTTAGGCATGAGGTCTGTCAGGACAGATACCCACATTCTCCCAAACCTGAAAGGGATTGTCTATTTTCAGGTTTTTCTGAGCACTGCGGCTATCACTTACCCAACTGCTCCTTGAAGTATTGGAAAAACTCGGAATCGGGTTCCAACACCATCATATCACCGCCCCTATCAAATACCTTACGATAGGCATTCAGACTGCGGTAAAACGCATAGAATTCGCGATTCTGATTGTAGGCCCCGGCATAAATTTCAGCCGCTTTCGCATCGCCTTCACCACGCAGCTCTTCCGCCTCTTTAAAAGCATCGGCCAAAATGACCGTTCTTTGGCGATCTGCATCAGCTCGAATACGCTCTGCCGCTTCCGCACCTTTCGCGCGCAAATCACGAGCTACACGGTCACGTTCAGCACGCATACGTTGGTAAACGGAATCACTCACCTCCGGAGGCAGGTCGATGCGTTTTACACGAACATCCAGAATCTCAACACCGAGCTCAGAGGCCTTTTCATCAGCATCTTTCGCCAAAAACAGCATGATTTCGGTTCTATCGCCGGAGACAACCTCTTGAATGGTGCGCTTACCAAACTCATCACGCAGACTGGTGTTGATACGTTCGGACAGCAGACGGCCAGTTTTCTGTGCGCTACCACCGGTTGAACGGTAGTACTGTGCGACATCAGAAATACGCCATTTAGCGAAAGAGTCGACGATCACATCCTTTTTCTCAACAGTGAGAAAACGTTCAGGCTGGGAGTCCAACGTTTGGATACGACCATCAAACTTCAGAACATCATTGATAACGGGCACGCGCCAGTGCAGACCAGGTTCATAGTCTGAATCGACAATTTCACCCAATCTTAACTTCAGCGCCATCTCCCACTCATTAACAACAAACGCCGCCGAGTAGACAAAACCTGCCAACAGCGCAAATACGACACTAAATACGCCAAGTTTACTGCTATTCATTAGCGTGTCCTCCTACCGCGTTCTGTCTCACGAACCGGGGTGCGTTGCTGAACCTGCTCCTGAGTTTGGCCACCAAAAGAACTCAAATCAGGCAGGGTCGTTGTTCCCGCTGAAGGCCGAATGATCTTGTCCAATGGCAAATACATCAGACTATTGCCACCTTGCGCATCAAGAATCACTTTATTCGATTTGCCCATGACTTCTTCAACTGTCTCCAAGTAGAGACGTTGGCGGGTTACTTCCGGCGCTTTTTCATACTCTTTGAGTACCGCAAGAAAACGTGACGCTTCACCACTGGATTCGGCGATTACCTTATCCTTATAGGCCTTGGCATCCTCAACTCGACGAGCCGCTGCACCGCGTGCTTTTGGCACCACCTCGTTAGCGTAGGCTTCCGCCTGATTCTCCTGACGCTCCTTATCCTCACGCGCTTTAATCGCATCATCAAACGCGCTCTTTACCTGCTCCGGTGGCTTGGCCGGCTGGGTGTTCACACTGGTAATCTCAAGACCGGTTTTATAGCTATTGATCATGGCCTGGATGTTCGTCTTGATGTCATCCGCGATCGAGCTACGCCCTTCTGTGAGGATAAAGTCGAGATTACTCTTACCAATCACTTCACGCACGGCCGTCTCAGTTACATCTCGAATAGTCTTTTCGGGACTCTGGTCCTGGAACAGATAGTCTGCCGCATCCTGAATACGAGACTGTACTGTCAGTTCGATATCGACGATGTTCTCATCACGGGTCAACATGCTCGCTGTGTGACGAAAAGAGGTAATCTGGTCCACATTGACCTTGATCACCTGGTCAACGAAAGGCACCAAGAAATGAGGTCCCGGCTGGGTAACCTCTTTGTACTCACCAAAACGCAGTATAACACCACGTTCTGCAGGGGCCACTGTATAGAAGCTCTTAACCGCTGCAAAGACTACTGCGCCAACAACAATCAATGCGCCTATGCCTTTGAAACCGCTAGTGTTACCGCCATAAGGTGGTTTGTCACCGCCACCCTTGCCGCCGCGTTTGCCGCCAAGGACACCGCCCAGCTTCTCCTGCATTTTCTTGACAACTTCATCAAGATCCGGCGGTCCTTGATCACCGCCATTACCGCTCCAAGGGTCTTTTTTATCACCACCCGGTTCGTTCCAGGCCATCAGATACTCCAATTTTTGTGTTAATTACTACGCTTGTACTGCTCAAATTCCATTCGCAGACAAACCTCGAATTCTAGACTGCGCCTAGGGTCTCAGGCAATGAGCTGTTTTTCAAGATCATTTTCACTCTGCAACAATCGCTCATACTCCATACGCGGGAGCTGTACTTCCATTTCCCATCCCCCGTCGTCAGTAATTGTCTCAGACAAAACTTTTCCCAGCCGGAAAAAGGCTGCCCGCAATCGGCCATCTCCGGGGCCCAATTTAACCAGCTTATTGACATGCTCTTTATGAAAAAACTCAGCTAAGGCTTCCAACAGCAGATCAACACCTTCACCGGTTTCAGCAGACAGCCATACCCGTTTGACCAGACCATCTTCACCCCGTTCAACCTTGGCTTCGCCCTCTTCCATCAGATCGATCTTGTTATAGATCTCAATCTGAGAAATCTCATCGGCTCCAATCTGGCTCAGCACATCGTTCACTTCGGTGATGCAAACGGCGCGCTGGTGGCTGGCAGCATCTATCACATGCAGCAACAACGTTGCTTCAGTGGTCTCCTGCAAGGTTGATTTAAAGGCGGCTACCAGTTCGTGGGGCAGGTGCGAGATAAATCCCACGGTATCGGCCAATACCATCGATTCACTCTCGGACAGCTCTACCCGTCGCAGCGTTGGGTCGAGTGTCGCGAATAGCTGATCTTGGGCGTAAACACCAGCTTGGGTAATGCGGTTAAACAGCGTTGATTTACCAGCGTTGGTGTATCCCACCAAAGAGACGCTGGGGATCTCGGCCTTATTGCGCGCTTTGCGCCCCTGGCTCCTCTGGGTATCCACTTTCTCCAAGCGGCGGCGAAGCTGGGCAATACGATTATTAAGCAGCCGGCGGTCTGTTTCCAGCTGAGTTTCACCCGGGCCACGCAGCCCGATACCACCCTTCTGACGCTCTAAATGCGTCCACCCTCGCACCAAACGGGTTGAAAGGTGGCGTAGCTGAGCCAGCTCAACTTGCAGCTTACCCTCGAACGAACGGGCGCGTTGGGCAAAAATATCGAGGATCAGTCCGGTACGGTCAACCACCCGACACTTGAATTCGCGCTCAAGATTTCGCTCCTGGCTGGGACTGAGCGGTTGATTAAAAATCGCCAACTCTACACTTTCAGTCGTGATAAGCTCTTGAATTTCTTCAACCTTACCGCGTCCAATATAGAAACGAGGATCCGGGCTATGCCTGCTTCCCATCACTGTCGCTACCGGCTGAGCACCCGCTGACGTGCTTAGTTCTTTAAACTCACGCAACTCATCTGCATCTGGTGTGGTACCGATATCAATATGAACCAGCACTGCTCTCTCACCGGTTTTTGGCCGCTCAAACATGCGCGCAATTCAATCCTAACAATATCAACTGAAACAAAGTGTTAGACACGACCTGCCGGTTATTGCGGAAAAAAGGATAGTCATACTTGTGATTATACCAAGGATCGGCTGCAGGCAACGTCTCCATTGCCCGCAACCAACTCTCCTCGATGGGAGTGATTCACCATCAAGGCTGTATTTCGACCCAATACAATAAGCTGAAGATCAGTAGTTACCAGGCTCGGACTGCCCCTCTGGACCAGATGGCAAACGCACATTACGCGCCGGAACAACCGTCGAGATCGCGTGCTTATACACCATCTGACTCACAGTATTCTTTAATAACACGACAAATTGGTCGAATGATTCGATTTGACCCTGTAACTTGATTCCATTCACCAGAAAAATCGAAACTGGTATACGTTCTTTACGAAGTGTATTCAGAAAAGGGTCTTGTAAGCTCTGCCCTTTAGACATGGAGTGTCTCCTTATTGTGTATCAATTTATTTTAAACAGCTTAAAATTTCTATTTACGTAGTGGCGCCAACAAACCGCACCAGAAAAAACCTACTAATTTAGTAGTGTAGCATACCTAAAATCACTTAGGCCCTCAGATGAGGTTACTTTCTATAATTTTCAAGGCCTGGGACAATACATCCCCCCTTTCCTCGTCCAACCAATTCACCTCACTATCCGCCCGCAGCCAGGTCAACTGCCGTTTCGCCAGTTGTCGGGTCGCGACTATCCCCTTTTCAATCATGGTCTCCCTATCCCACTCACCCAGTAAATACTTCAGCATCTGCCGGTAACCAACTGAGCGCATAGAGGGTAAATCAGGCACCAGCTTTCTGTTTTCCAGCAGCTCACGCACCTCCTGTTCAAAGCCTTGCTCTAACATTAAATGGAAGCGCTCAGCGATCCGCTGATGCAATACTGCCCGCTCTTTTGGCGCACGCGCCAGCTTCACCACCTTGTATGGCAGCGTTTGACCTCGCTGATCAGCCTGAAGTTCCGACATGGCGCGCCCACTTAATTCGCACACCTCCAGCGCCCGCTGAATCCGCTGCGGATCATTAGGATGAATCCGCGCTGCTGAAGTGGGGTCCAGCTCAGCCAGACGCCGGTGCATATGCTCCCAACCGAATTGTGCAGCCTCCTGTTCCAGACGGACTCTCAGGACCTTATCGGCCTCGGGCAGATCGGACAGGCCGTGTTCGAGAGCGCGAAAATAGAGCATGGTGCCACCTACCAGCAGCGGGATATGTCCTGACGCAGAGATCTCGGCCATCTCCCGCAGGGCATCCTCACGAAACCGGGCGGCTGAGTAGGCCTCTTCCGGGTCACAGATATCGATTAGACGATGCGGCGCCTCACTCAGCTCATCAGCGTCTGGTTTGGCGGTACCAATATCCATTCCACGATAGACCAATGCTGAATCAACACTGATAATCTCACAAGGTAAGCGTTTGACCAGATCAATGGCCAATGCGGTTTTACCCGATGCAGTCGGGCCCATCAGAAAAATTGCCAGCGGCAGGGTCGATGGGGCGGGAGCGTTCATCACTGTCCCCGCATAAATAGTTTATCCAGCTCATCCAAAGTAAGCTGCACCCAGGTGGGACGGCCGTGATTGCACTGACCACTGCGCTCAGTACGCTCCATATCGCGTAACAGCGCATTCATCTCTTCAATGGTGAGCTTACGATTGGCACGCACCGAACCGTGGCAAGCCATAGTGGCCAGCACCTCGTTAATCTCGTGGCGTATGCGCTCACTGGTACCATAAACCACCAGGTCAGCCAGCACATCTCGTAACAGCTTTTCACTATCCGCCCCTTGCAGCAACACCGGAATGGCCCGCACCACCAACGTCTCAGCCCCGAGACGATCGACTTCCACTCCCAGTTCAGCAAAAAGCTCCATCTGCTCTTCCGCCAGATCGGCCTCTCGCCGACTGACCGCCACACTCACCGGCACCAGCAGTGGCTGGCTGCGAATACCCTCTCCGTCCTGGGCCTGCTTGAAACGCTCATAGGTGATACGCTCATGGGCAGCATGCATATCAACCAGAGTCATACCCTGAGTGTTTTCAGCCAGGATATAGATCCCCTTGAGCTGCGCTATCGCATAACCCAGCGGATGCTGCACCTCTGCCCCACCCGGCGGCTCAGTGGACTGCTGGGGCGGTGTCTGCAGCGACATACTGGCCTGGAAGTTATCAAGCTGATAGTGCTTGGGCCGATCCTGCACCTGAAAACGGAAAGGACGCTGATAAGATGGCGCCGGCGCCTGCCCCATACCAGATTGCTGCATTTCCTGTTGCACCGGGGATGTGGAGGACGCTGAGAGAATCTCTCCAGTCTCTTTGTCTACCGCGACCGACTCATCTGCAACGACACCCGGCCGCTCTTCAGCTAAGGTGCGGTGCAGCGTGCGAAACAGAAAATCATGCACTAGGCGGCTGTCACGGAAACGCACCTCATGCTTGGTGGGATGTACATTGACATCCACCAACACAGGATCGATCTCAAAGAAGAGTACATAAGCGGGATGACGGCCATGATAAAGCACATCCTGATAGGCCTGACGTATAGCATGTGCCACCAGCTTATCCCGTACAGTACGACGGTTGACATAAAAGTACTGCATGTCAGCCTGACTGCGCGAAAAGGTTGGGCGAGCGACCCAACCATAGAGCTTCAAGCCAGCATGTTCCTGTTCAAAATGAAGCGCCTGCTCAATGAAGCCCGAACCCAACAGTTCAGCCACCCGCCGCTCCAGCTCCTGGCGCTCGCTGGCAACAGGCAGTGACAACACCTCCCGCTGATTGTGACGCAGGGTGAAAGCGATATCAAAACGGCTCAAGGCGAGCCGTTTCAACAGGGTTTCGATATGGCCAAACTCAGTCTTTTCAGTGCGCAGAAATTTGCGCCGCGCGGGAGTGTTATAAAACAGATCACGCACTTCAATGGTCGTCCCACGTGGGTGCGCCGCGGGTTTGGGTGGGGCGATATCATCGCGACCATCACCACTGACCGACCAGCCGGACTCCGCTCCCTCCTGCATCGATGTCGCCGTCAAACGAGAGACAGAGGCGATACTGGGAAGAGCCTCTCCCCGGAACCCCATACTGGAGACTTTCTCCAACTCCTCCAGGCTGTTGATCTTGCTGGTTGCGTGACGTGAGAGCGCCAGCGCCAGATCCTCTTGGTGAATCCCCTGACCATTGTCACGCACCCGAATCAACTTTACCCCGCCCTGCTCTATCTCCACCTCAATGCGTGTCGCCCCAGCATCCAGGCTGTTCTCAACCAGCTCCTTCACCACTGAAGCGGGACGTTCCACTACCTCGCCAGCGGCGATCTGGTTGATAAGTTGGGTGGGAAGTGCGTGTATTCGTTGTGACATTGACCCTAGCCTGAAAGATAAACGGCGCCATCATTGGCGCCGTTTAGATTGTGCCACTCTGGTGTATTACAAGTCCATCAGGTCCCTGGAATTTTGAGCACCTGCCCGATCCGGATGGTATTGCTCGATAGATTGTTCTCTTTACGCAGGCTATTCAAACTAACCTGATACTGTTCGGCAATCTGCGACAGCGTATCACCGCGCTCGATAATGTGCTTGCGAGGCGCCACCTTAGCCAGCAACGTGCCGGGTGGTGGGCTTTGATTAAAGTAGCGCTTAATGCCTTTCAACATAGCCCGTGCCAGTTTCTGTTGATGTTTGCTGCTGCGTAATCTCTTCTCTTCCGACGGATTGGTGATAAACGCCGTTTCCACCAAAATAGAAGGAACATCAGGCGATTTCAGCACCAGGAAACCGGCCTTCTGCACAGTTCGCTTGTGGGTCTTACCTAGGGTCTTCAGTTCCGCCAGTAAATTATTGGCCACCTGATGACTGGCCTGCTGAGTGGCGGTCTGCGAGAGGTCCAACAGCACCGACGCGAGCACATCGTCTTTATCTTCAAGCGTTACCCCGCCGATCAGATCCGCACTGTTCTCCCGATTGGCCAGCCAGCGCGCTGCTTCACTGGAAGCGCCGCGGTTGGAGAGAGTGTAGACGGAGGAGCCGTGCGCACGTGAGTCACGAAACGCATCAGCATGAATTGAGATAAACAGATCCGCGCGATACTTGCGGGCCAATTTCATCCGTTTACGCAACCCCACATAGTAGTCACCGTTTCGGGTCAGCACCGCCTTCATCCCACGCTCTTTATTGACCATGGCAGCCAGCTTGCGTGCGATTGCTAGAACGACATCCTTCTCATAAGTACCCCGCTTGCCTTTAGCACCAGGGTCTTCACCCCCATGTCCTGGATCTATCGCAACAACAATATCGCGATAGCCATTGTCAGCGACACTTTTGACAACCTTTTTCGTGGCTTTCTTCTCTGCGGACTGGGTCGTCTGATAAAGATCCAATACCAGACGATGGCCGTACTGGCGGTTGGGCTTCAACTCAAAACTCTTTGGCTTTATGGGTGTTTTCAGATCCAACACCACACGCAGATCATTGCCATTACGTGGTGCACTGCGCAGGCGACTGATAAGAGGATGTGTACCCAGTTTCGGCAGCGCACCCTTCAGTTTGACATCCTTCAGATCAAGTACCAGCCGATCCGGCTTAGTCAGCACAAACAGGTTATGGCTCACCGGCGCACTGGTATCAAAAACGAGTCGGGTATGATCCGGTGCGGACCAAAAACGCATATTCTCGATGACTGACGGCTTGGCGAGTACCGGGAGAGTGATCAGCAGCAATAAAAACCCGACGATCTTTTTCATATCCACCATCATTCTCAATGCAGTTACACCCGAGACTGAAATTAGCATAACAACCATTGAAAATCTATATTTTTCTTGAAGATAGCGCATTTTTCTCGTGTCGATAGTTAACAAACCTGCGCCAGTCAACAAATCATAGGAATACTATTCTGAATCAAATCATCTCTCAGCCACCAATTACCACACAAGAAGAGATGTTTTTGATCTACCGCAGGAAAAACAGCCAAAAAAATGTGATCAGCCCCACATTTCCCCAACCCTCATATACATATTTGTCTATATGCAGAGCGTAAGCCTGAAGTGTTTCACAGTTTTTTAATCAAAAAAAAACCACCATCTGCCACATGTTTGATTGTCAGCGATAAGCTCTGAACTCCCCGATAAACCGCTGTCGCTGACAATCTTACAGCCTAAAAAAATATTCGGTAACACCGTACACCACGGCTACAACCAATAAAAACCATGACAGAAAAAATCACCCCCAAAAAAACTGAACACGCTGAGCCAACATCCCGTAGAAAGTTCCTGTTCGCTGCTCTTGCTGGTGTTGGCGCCAGTATTGCCCATACCACGACAAGCGCAAAAGAGAGACCGCCCACTGATCGATCATCCCGTCCGCGTCCTGTATTCGAAAAGTGGCGCCCTCAGATTGCAGCCAAAGCAGCCACAACAGCACAACCACCATTTGCAGCAGTAGTGCTCAACCGCATGGGATTTGGCCCGAGCAAAAATGATATTGCCGAGTTCAATGCACTAGGCGTTACTGATGACGCAAGGCTTACCGCCTATGTCGACCAGCAACTTAACTGGCAAAGTATTAACGACTCAGTTCTGGACGCCAGAATTGCCGCGGGTACTGCTCCCGCAAGTGACCAACCAGGTTACAAAACATTATCTAAAACACAGCAGCAGCAGTGGGCGGATCATCATGTGTCCGGGAGTAATCGTGATGGTCCGCTGGAAGATATGGAGCGGGTGGCCTTTGTGCGTGCAACCTACAGCAAACGCCAACTGCTTGAGTTTCTTGCCGATTTTTGGCACAACCATTTCAATATCTACGGCCATAGTTTTTACGCCCAATCGGTCTTTGTCTCGTGGGATAGAGATGTTCTACGCCCCCCGATTTCAGGCTTTCCGCGCCCCGCCGGGCTTGAGCATGGCCACATTCTAGGCAACTTCAGGCAGCTTCTGGAACTCAGCGCCAAACACCCCAGTATGCTCTATTATCTGGACAACTATGTGAACAACCGGGGCAATCCAAATGAAAACTATGCCCGTGAAATCATAGAGCTACACACCCTGGGCGCAATTAATTATGCAGGCCCCAATCCAGCGCCTGGTGAGATTAACACCCTTACCACGCCCGATTTTCCATCAGGCATCAATGACAAATATTCCGACGCGGATGTCTATGAAGCAATGCGTTTCTTCACCGGCTGGAAAGTGAGTGACGGGAGCGTCGGAGAGCCTGATACAGGCGATTGGTACTTTCACAACCTCTGGCATGACGATGGCCAGAAGCAGTTTATGGGACAAAACTGGGGGGCTTTCACAGGCATTTCAGAGGTTTACGATCTACTGGATATTCTTGCCTACCACCCGGGAACAGCCAAATACATTGCGCTCAAACTGTGTCGCCGATTTATTTCAGACAATCCATCTGACACATTTGTGGATCAAATCGCCCAGGTGTTTTACGACAACCGCTATGAATCTGACCAACTCAGCCGGGTCTACCGCGCTTTGTTACTCTCCAATGAGTTCAAAGACACCTCAACCTGGGGCGAAAAAATGAAACGCCCTTTTGAGACTGTGGTATCGGCCATGCGCAGTTGTGACGCTAATTTCACCATTCGCCCCGGAGACAGCGAAAGCAGCAGTTTCATGTACCGGATGGAGCGCTCCGGACAATTGCCTTTTCACTGGATTCCACCGGACGGTTTCCCCGATGAACGCAGCTTCTGGGAAGGCGGCGCTTCACTAATCAATACTTGGCGCACTCTGGACTGGCTACTGGATGAAAATGACGGTACGCCTGATGCACTGATGCCGATTCTCCAGATCACCCAAAACGAGTTGACTGCCAACCTTCACACACCTAATGGCCTGGCCAGCTTCTGGCTAGAGCGCATTTTGGGCTGGGAACCCACGGGTGGCTGGCAAGGTACGGAAAGGCACACACAGTTAAGGGATTTTATGCGACTACGCCCTGATAACGACCCATCACAGTGGCCCGTTGACTACCCGATTGAGGTATTTGCCGACAATCTCCAAGACCCAGAGGTCAGCGTGAATAGTTGGCCACACTACTGGCATGACCGTCTGCGTGCGATGGTCTTACTGATCTTCGCATCACCTGAATTCATGCAACGCTAGGGCTGAGGATACAACTGTGGATAGACGTCAATTTCTTAAAGGCTCAGCCGTAGCCGGCGCTGCATTAGGCAGTAGTATTAACATCGGCTACTCTGCTATCGGCTTAGAGACAAAAGCCGTATCTAATCGTCGAACGCTGGTATATCTTTTTCTGCGTGGCGGAATAGACGGCCTCAATCTGGTCATACCCAGAACAGGCACGAATCGCACCGAATATCAGCTCAAGCGCCCTAACATCCAGGTTCCAGTTGCAAGTCTACATAACCTCAACGGTGATTTTGGACTGCATCCAAGTGCTACTGGCCTCAAAAATATGTATGACGCTGGTGACCTCGCAATTGTCCATGCCGTGGGCATGCCCGAAGGGTTGGAATCGCGTAGCCATTTTGATTCCCAGACCATGTATGAACTGGGTACTCCAGGTGAACTGGATACACCTACTGGCTGGCTGGCACGACATATCAATATGTCGCCAACTGTACAGCCGGGCGCCACAATGCCCTCATTTGCATCAGGTTCCGCGCCACCGACAAGCCTGTTGGGCGACTTCAATGTCATGACCATGGACGATTCCAGCAGCTTCCACCCCAACTATGGCGGCTACGGGGATGAAACACTCTTTACCCTGGGTCAGATGTATTCAGGCAACAGCACCTTCGACTATTCCGTACAAAATGGTCTCGACACCATTAACCTGATTGAGCAGCTGGAACTGTCAGTCCCCGATACATACCCTAATACCAGTTTGGCTGATGATCTGGGACTGATTGCGGCACTGATCAAACAGAATGTAGGCCTTCAGGTGGCGACGGTCGATTTTGGCGGCTGGGATACCCACAACAATCAAGGTGATGGCGGCGGCGGCAACTACGCCACTCG
>JAKSCN010000187.1 GCA_022360595.1 Chromatiales bacterium | reverse complement strand
GAGGTCTGCCGTTTGCATTGATTGCCTATCACGATAGGCTGAATTCCTGGCTACCGGGAGCACACATAGGCACGTTTAGAGGAAATCAGCTCGCAATGGCTGGTTCGGCGACAATGCTGGAGATGCTTCCAACAGTTAGTGCCAAGAGTTGCACGCGATGGAAAAGAGCTGATGAAACGGCTGGCTGAAGTCACACAGCAGTATCCGTTTTTGGGTGTGCCACGAGGAAAAGGGTTTATGATAGGTATTCCGGTGCTGACAGCTAACACCCCATCAATACCTGATGGTTTAATGGCAAAGCGTTTGCAACAGGCACTGTTTAAAAGAGGGGTTATTTGCGAGTGCGGTGGTATAGATGACTCGGTAATTAGGCTGCTACCGGCGCACAATATACCCTGGGACTTGTTACTGTGGTTTGTCGATACACTGGATGGTGTAGCTGCATCGATAAATGAAGAGCACAAATAACTACTCTACTCATGAAGTAATAAAAGATATCCTCTCAATGTATCAACATGGGCTGGAGCCTGATAACTCCAGCCTTTTCGTTTCTGAAAGTTCTTTTTTGTAACTATTAAAACGTTACACTTTAAAAGGCTTGACCGAAGCCTGTAGTTCCTCCGCAAGTTCAAATACTACATGTCCCTGTTGAGAGGTCTGTTCTGCTCTGTCGGCGGTCTGTTCTGCTACTTGGCTGATTGTGGTTATGCCCTCGTTTACATGCGATGAAACTTTTCGCTGTTCATCGGTAGTGTTTGCTATTTGGGAATTAATCTTTGAGATCACGTCTACTGCCTGGGTGATGGACTCTAACGAAATGCCCGCCTGCTGCGCCTGCTCGGCGGTGTCATGACCACGTTTGCGGCCAGAGTTCATCGCGTCCACCGCCTGTTCTGCGCCTGACTGCAGGCGGGTTATGATGACCTGGATCTCCTGCGTGGACTCCTGGGTACGGGTTGCCAGTGTGCGTACTTCATCAGCCACAACCGCAAATCCTCGACCCTGCTCTCCAGCACGTGCTGCTTCAATCGCAGCGTTCAGGGCCAGCAGATTGGTCTGTTCGGCAATGCCTTTGATCACATCGAGCACGCCACCGATATCTTCGCTGTCTTTTTGGAAGCCATTGATAATACTGGCTGCGGTGTCGATCTCTTGGGCCAGAGAAGTGATACTGCCGATGGTCTTTTTAAGGTCATCAGCACCTTTGATCGATTCGTGTTCCGCCGAATCGGCCGCCTGGTCGGCTTCGGCTGCGCTTTCCGCAACGCCGTCCATGGTTGTCGACAGGCTTTGCATGGAGTGTACGATGTCCTCCGTTTTCTCCTTCTGGTGATGTACGCCCGCGGTTGACTCTTTTGTCATCTCGAGCATTTGAGAGGCGGCATCGGCCATCTTGCCGGTTGAATCTTTCACATTGCCGACCAGCATCTGCAACCTATCCATGAAAACATTGAACCAGTGGGAGAGTTCGCCCAATTCATTATCCGCATCTTCACTAAGCCGCTTGGTCAGATCGGCGTCACCTTCAGCGATATCCTTGAGCCTCTCGCGCATCTTGGTAATCGGTTTGTTAATCACGAGATAGGTGTTGAATGAAGTGATAAAAACAAAGAAGGCGGAAATAACAATAATGACAAGCAGCAACTGCATACTCGCTTTCGCTTTGGTTACCGAAAGAGCTGAGTCTTGCTCAATAACGGTCGCCACGCCGACCGCTTTCACAGATTTCTCCTTAAAGCTCTCTGCGAAGGACTGTAACTCTTTGGCGACAGAGGCTTGGCGTTCACCCTCGACAGCCGCTTTTTCGAACTCGCCGACAATGCTTCGAACACGCGGTAGTGATTCTCTTCTCAACTGCTCATAGATATCTTCGATTTCCAACATGAGCATGGTTGGATCTTCTTCGCCGCTCTCAATCAGCGTATTAAGATTCATAACCATTTTTTCAACTGCCGATTGAATCATGCCCATGTCTTTGACGTTGGTCCGCAGCATGTTGACCAGTGTCTTATTCATATCCTCACTAAGCTTGGAGGCCGAGGAAGAGGAGAGCTTGGAATCTTGCTCAACCTCTTCTACGACACCGCGTATATTAGCCGCTTGGTCAGCCGCTTTAGTGAGATCATCTGTGGTACGCCCCAATTGATAGAAAGCAAATAGTGAGGAGAACAACATCAAAGTGATGAAAACCACCATGCCCATGAAAACCAGTGTACGAATCTTGAAACGCTCAAAAAACAGACTGATGATTGCAACGTACCCGGATGAAACTGACATAATTAAAACACCTCTGAGTGAGACTGCAACAGCTACTGCTCTAGCTGCTCATACATTTTGACCGCTTTATTCATCTCCTTAAGTAGAGGAAGATTAAGCTTCGACATATCTGTGAGGTCAGCCTTGGAGACTGTTTGGGTATCCACGCCGGATGCGCGCTCCACGACTGGCTGAAACTCTTTCCAGAGTTTACTGACAACGCTTAATTGAGTGCGGATCGCTTCATCTTTGGTGCCCGGAAGTTCTAAGTCCGCATCGCCGTCGAGTAGTCCTTTAAGTGTGCGATCGAATAGCGAAGCAGTACTGCGAAGGTTTGATTTGTTTTCATCCGGCTTATGACCCAGTGCGACCAGTGACATCTCTTTCGACATCTTTTGGGTTAGCATGCGTTGCTTTCCTGCCATATTGATCACAACACCAGCACTTTTTCCCGTCGCCTTTTTCGCCTGTTTTTCATACAGGCGAACAGCGGTGTTCATATTTTTGAGCAGCGGGAGATTGAGTTCCGCCACTTTTGCGATATCGACATCTCCACCGGCGATAACTGGTGACACCACGCCGTGAAATTCATTCCAAAGCTTCTCTACCTTGGCGAGCTGCTTTAGAATTACCTTACCCTCGGAGGGGGGGAGTCCCATCTCCGCGTTGCCATCGCGAAGCCCTTTCAGTGTTGTGTCGAACAGGTTGGCGGTTTTTTCCAGATTTACTCTGTTTTCAGCAACGTTTATACCGTTTGCGATCAATAACATCTCTTTGGACATTTTTTGGGTTAGCATTCTTTGTCGTCCAGACAGATTGATCACAATGGCGTATTCACTTGCGGTGATCGCCAGTAAATCAGCAGAAAAAATAACAAGTAGCATCATAAATACTAATGGGATGCCAGGTTTTTTCATCACTTCCCCCTTGGAATGAAATGTTTCGATAACACCCTTGATATCGTCGGAACGGCATGAAAACTTGAGCTAAGAAAGAGGTGAAGTAGATTGAATCCATGTGATTTTTCTCACTGTTCGCTGTTTCCCGTATTTGGCAAAGTAAAATGATAATAAGACGTATTTGTGATTGAAATGATCTCTCTGATATCTATTTACCCAGCGCCATATGCGGTGCGAGTGTGATGGAGGAGCTATTCATAGTCATTGGCGAATCAAAAAAGATATCCGGGTAATGGATTGGGTGGGGAGTGACATAGTATTGCGGCTAGAGGTAACCGCCCCTGACAAAGGCGCTTGAGAAGAACACTGTTTTAGCCTTGTGAAGACCAATGAAAGCAGCCGCCCAGATATGACGATCAGTCGACAGACGAAAGCTCTACAGTGACTCGTGGTAGGCTGCCTTGAATGTGCGGGTGTAGTACAAGTATGAGTCACATATGTGAGATATCTATAACCTCTGTTTTACCGCGTGATTCAATGCTGTCTCCTAATGGCCGGTTAGTGAGTAACCATTTGTTTTTTGCGCTTTAAATCAGGGAAAGCGGCGGCATAAATCAATGAAATAAGGTTAAAGATCTATCACTGATCAACGATACAGATTCTTAACAGCAAGGTGATTGGTTGAATGGGCTATCACCCTATGAGCTGTAGTATCGTTGTTCTGCCCACCTGGCTAGGAAAAAAGTATGAGAAACACCGTTGCCCTTCTGATCCAGAAACTACTTCAAACTGTCGGCTTTAAAACCCTTGATGCTCAATATCTGGTCTCTTATGCACTGATTTTTATCTTCGCATTAGCGACCGCTTTGTCACTCTATTTCAGCCTTGGATCGGATGCCACGTCTATTAATATCGCAGGACGCCAGCGTATGCTGAGTCAACTGGTGGCCAAGGAGGCGATGATGGCGGCCCAGGAGGTCGAGAAACGTGCAAAAGTGGAGGGCACGATAGATCTGTTTGAATCATCCCACAAAAAACTGCTGGAGGGCGATGCCAAGTCGGGTATTTCAGCGGTTGAGCATCCGGCTATTCGTCAGCAGTTGGAGAAAGTGGGACGTCTCTGGAAAGATTACCGCGAAGGTATCTACGCCTATATGGACAAGCCGGATAAACAGCGGTTGTCCTTCCTGCATAGCCAGTCACCCCAGGTGCTGAAAGAGATGCACAAAGCGGTCAATATGATGGCGGCCGAGGCCAATACCGCAGTGCAAAATAATCAGATTCTGGCGTTGGTGATGACCGGTGGTATTTTGCTGCTGGTAATCTTCGGTCGTATGTTTGGCATGACGGTTCTGATGCACAACATTGAACGGTTGAAGAAAAACTTGAGCGCTGTTGCGGAGGGTGATTTCTCCCGCAGCATCGATATCAACAAGAATGACAAATGCAATGAAATTGGCCAGATTTTCTCGGCCTACAACACTATGTTGGAGCAAATTGGTGGTTTGGTAGGCGGTGTTAACCAGGCTGTTGGCGAAGTGACTGTCGGGGCACAGCAGGTCTCAAACGCGTCTACGAACACTAGTCAGGGTATACGGCAACAGCACGGTGATATCGATCAAGTGGCCACGGCCATGAATCAGATGGCGGCAACGGTTCAGGATGTGGCGAGTAATGCCACCCATGCCGCTGAAGCGGCCCAGGGGGCGGATCTTGAGGCACACCAGGGGCAACAGATCGTCAACAGCTCACTGAAAAGCATCAATGCCATGGCGCAACAGGTGGAAGAAGCTGCCGGTGTCATGGGCAAACTGGAGACGGATAGCCAGGAGGTCGGGCAGGTACTGGAGGTCATTACCGGCATTGCCGAGCAGACCAATCTGTTGGCGCTGAATGCGGCGATTGAAGCGGCCAGGGCCGGTGAGCAGGGACGCGGGTTTGCCGTTGTGGCCGATGAGGTGCGAACCTTGGCCCAGCGTACTCAACAGTCAACGGAAGAGATTCGGGTCATTATCGAACGTCTGCAGGGGCAAGCAAGGGAAGCGGTTACCGCCATTGAGAAGAGTCAGGTGCAGTCTACCGAGAGCGTTGAAAAGACAGCCGAAGCGGGTGAGGCCCTGGATAAGATCGCGACTGCTGTTACCACCATCAATGATATGAACAACCGGATTGCCACAGCGGCAGAAGAGCAGAGCGTGGTTGCCGGTCAAATGGATCAGCGTATTACCAACATAGCGAGTGCAGCCGACTCTACTACCCGTGAGGCGGAACAGACAGCAGAGGCGGTGGAGGATATCGTCAACCAGATGCATAATCTGCAGCGGTTGGTTGGACGTCTGACGACTTAGTGGGGTGGTGGACTTGCGGTAAGACCCGCCAGCACTCCAAGTTATAGAGAATCCTTGATCAATCAAGACCCGAATGGATTCAGGTCTTGATTGTGATTGGGGATTCAAATTAGTGTTAACAGGCCTTAAGAAACCTCCCTCTTATTTGATCGTCTAACACTGGAAAAGGGCTGTTCAGTGAATGAGAGGGTCGATGTGAGGCGGATAGCGGCTGTTGGGGTTGCGTCCTGTCTGGGCGGCAACCATGCAGAGTGTAATCTAGGGTCTGCGGTGTTGCATGATTCGTTGCTGGTGAAGCGAATTTGTGCGATGAGCGGGTTGCGGATGGAGTGGAGGGCATCCATCCACCCGGGGCTGGATGGGGTTGACTCGACGGTTGGCGCCGTCTGTCGGTGCGTAACGGCGTTAGCTCAGGAGTTGGTTGCTGAAAACCAGCCGTTTGTATTTTTCAGTGGTGACCATTCGAGCGCCATGGGCATTTGGAAGGGGGTGACCAAGGCGCTATTACCTCAGCAACGATGTGGCCTGATATGGATTGATGCGCATATGGATGCCCATACCTTCTCTACCTCTCCTTCCGGAAACCTGCATGGTATGCCCTTGGCGGCGCTGCTGGGGCAGGGAGATGAGGTGTTAACAGACCTTTATGGTGAAGGCCCTGTTTTACGACCCCAAGATGTCGTGCTGCTTGGGGTGCGCAGCTATGAACCGGCGGAACAGCGACTACTGCAGCGACTGGGCGTGCGTTACTTCGAAATGCCCAAGTTAGTGGATTCAGAGATGCTGAAAAATAGCCTGCAGCAAGCTATAGCGCTTATTGCGGCGGATACGGATTGTTATGGTATCAGTATCGATCTGGATGCCATTGACCCCAGTGATGCACCCGCGGTGGGTACGCCGGAGCCGGGAGGGTTATCAGGCCGCGCATTATGCGAGGCGTTGGCCGAACTCAACAGTGATTCGCGATTGATTGGTTTGGAGATTGCGGAGTTCTCACCCCTCTATGATAAAGGCAATCGAACCGAGCGATTGATCGGTGAGATGGTTTGCGCCCTATACGGTGAATTAGAGGTTGCTAACAGTAATTTGCTCGCCCCTGTTGGGTCTGAAAATGCAGCAATCAAGGCTCGGGGAACTCCGTTTGGTCGCTCTAAATAAGTGATGGCTAACACACCTGTGGTGTTTTTATAGGCTCAACAGTGGCGACCAAATTAGTGTTACTAACCCGGCCCTAGCTGACCTTAAGCAGACTGAATAGATTCTTTGGATCAGACAACGAAGGCATCAGTTCTAACTCGTGGCCGATCTGCAACTCCTGGGCCAGGCGGTAGACTAGGCGCAGAATCGAAAAGTCCTCCAGAGCAAAGCCGACAGAGTCGAGCAGTGTGATCTCCTGATCATTTTCCCGGCCTGGTTTGCTGCCATTGATCAGTTCCCGCAGCTCACCATGGATATGAGCGCCGCCCAGATTCTGAATTTCACCCTCCTCCCGGCTCTGTTCCAGATATTCCACCACGATTTTACAATGATCGAGCAGTGCCGGATCCAGTTCGGTTTTGCCGGGGCAGTCACCGCCCAATCCATTAATATGGGTGCCGGGGCGCACCATCTGGTGAGAGAGTAGTCGGTTTTTTTTCTTGGCAGCGGTGGCCGTAATGACCATGTCCGCTTCAGCAACGGCTTCGGCGATATCGGTGCAGGGGATAAGCTTATCCACCGCTGTTTGGGCATGGATGGCAAACTTGTCCATCGCCTGTGGGTCGCAATCGTAGTAACTAACGGTGTGCAGCGGCAGTACTGACTGACAGGCCAGAAGTTGGAACTCGGCCTGAGCGCCGGTGCCGATCAAGGCGAGGTGTTGACTGTTTGCGCGGGCAAGGTATTTGGCGCCCAAGGCGGTGGTGGCTGCAGTGCGGAAAGCGGTCAGCAGGGTCATTTCGCTCAACATCAAGGGGTAACCGCTATCCACTTCGGTCAGCAGACCCAAAGCGATGACGCTGAGCTTGCCCTCGCGGGTGTTCTTGGGGTGGCCATTAACGTACTTGAAAGCGTAGAGCGTATCGTCCGCGCAGGGCATGAGTTCAATGACCCCGTGGGGGTAGTGAACAGCGTGGCGTGGTGACTTCTGAAACTCATCCCAGCGACCCATATCTTCTTCTTGGGCGGCTATTACTTCGCGCATGAACGCCTTTTGTCCGAGACGTTCGACTATCTGGCGTAGGGCATCGATGGTAATCACTTTCATGGAAAGAGTCTCCTTTTGCCATACAGCAGGTGGTGTTGATCTCTCTGTATCAATACCCCGCTGTGCCTATGGCTGGTTATGGAGGAGGTTGGTAGCCGATGGGAATGATCAATGTTGGGATCTTTGAGGTACTCAGAACACGTCGGGATATACTCCCCAGAAAGGCTTGTACCGGCGCTTTCTGGTGTGTGCCCATCACAATCATGTCGGCATTGACTTCGTTGGCGTACTTAATGATGGTCTCCGCGGGCTGCGACTCAATTACCTGAAGTGAAGCAATACGGCTTCTTAGCAACCGCTCCTCTTCACTGAGTGAGTCCCAAAACTTGTCGAAACGCTCTATAAGTAGCTGCTTGGCATTTTCCAACCGCGCATCGACAAAATTTTTTCTGTCTTTAAACTTCCCCAGATAACTCTCCAGGGTATCCAGTGCGTCGGCGGGCAGCCTTTCAGCGACATGAAGAATATGAACTTCAGCGTCTGTTTTTTCAGCTAAATAGACTGCGTATCTACAAGCATGGCCAGCGTGGACTGAGAGATCAGTTGCGTAGAGTATGACCTTTATTTCAGGGAGCATAATACTGTACCTCATCAATTCGCTTGTCTGTTGCTAATAGCCGAGTAGACCCGGTAACCAAAGTGATATTTCAGGGATATAGGCGATAATAAAAATGGCGACAACTGACATGATGGCAAAGGGAATAGCCTTGACCGAGATGTCTTCAATGGATGATCCGCCAATGCCCGAGGCGACAAACAGGTTTTCTCCAAGCGGTGGTGTTTGAAAGCCGATGGCTAAGGTGGCGACCATGACAACGCCAAAATGCACCGGATCTACGCCTAAGTTGTACATAATAGGCAGTAGAACGGGTGTCAGAATCATGATGGTGGCTAGCGTTTCCATGAACATGCCGACAAACAGCAGGAACGCGATAATCAATGCCCAAATCAGATACATGTTGTCGGTAAACTCCAAAAGCCCTTCGGCAACGATGGCGGGTATCTGGTTCTCCACCAGCAGCCTGCCAAACACTGTGGCAGTGAAGAGAATCAACAGCACCCGGCCTGTAATCCACGTGGTTGTCTCCAAAGAGTGGTATATATCTGTGAGCTTCAGCTCTTTGTGTAAAAAACGGCCTACAAACAGGGTGTAGAAGATGGCGATGATGGCAGATTCAGTGGGCGTGAAAAACCCCGTATAGATACCGCCGAGAATGATCAATGGGGCTAAAATTGACCAGATACCTGATTTGAGGGTCTGCCTCATTTCGCTGAATGACCAACTGTCGGAAATACCGGTGTAACCGCGCTTCTTTGATCGGTAATAGTTAATAATCAAAACGCATGTCGCAATCACAAAGGCGGGAAGAAAACCGGCGATAAACAACTTGGGGATGGAGAGCGATTGAAACTCACCGAACTTCTCCACCGCTTCAGGTGGTGGCTGCATGCCCATGCCGGAGATCCCGAAGATCACCATGGGAATCGACGGCGGAATGATAACACCCAATCCACCCGACGAGGCTGTTACTGCGGAGGCGTATCCGCGGTCATAGCCGCGCTGCACCATGGCCGGAATCATCAGCATGCCGACGGCGGCGGTGGTGGCTGGACCTGAGCCTGAGATGGCACCAAAGAAGATGCAGGCAAAAACTGTGGCTGCGCCGAGGCCACCAGTAATGGGACCTGCAAATTTCTCTGCGATATTGACTAACCTTCGGGATACCCCGGCAGCTTCCATCAGTGCGCCTGCCAGAATAAATGAGGGCAGGGCCATCAAGGGAAATGATCCCACTGATCGAAATGCAATTTGCACCAACTTGATGGGGTCTTCTTCGAGAAACATGAATGCCGCAAGCGCGGACACGCCTAATGACACTGTAATGGGGGCGCCAATGATCAGCAGTAGCAGAAATGCGCCAAATAATATCCAGACAACGGTAGTATCCATGGTAATGGTCCTCGGTTACTTCACTATAGTTTGCTGCTTGGGAGGCTCTGCTGATTCGTTGGAATCAACCATGTGATGTACCATATGCTCTCGCTCGGAGGTGTCTGGATCGCGTATATCAATGCCCTTGACGAGCTTTAAGTAGTTGACTTGGATGATTCTGATGGACATCAGAATAAATGCGATGGGCAGCACCATATAGAAGTATTTCATGGGTATGCCCATGGTTTGTGACTTCCAAAAAATATTCATCTTATTAAAAACGAAGTCATAACTGAGATAGACAAAGTAGAGATTGAACGCTAGCCAAATCAGGTCGGCGATAAACTCACTGATAGTCGCAACTATTTTGGGAAAGGCTTTGAACTGAAAACTGACTCTGTTGTGAGCGGCCATCTTGGCAGCGTGGCTCGCACCAAAGTAGGCGAACCAGACGAAGAGGTATGTTGCCAGCTCCTCACCCCAGGGAATGGAATACTCGAACAGTTCTCGAGATATAATCTGAACAAACAACAGCGTTACAAATATGGCGAGGAGCGCCCGGCAGATATAGCTTTCAATATTATCAAGCAATGTTAAGAAAAAATGACCTAGTTTCATGCCAAACTCCTCGGAGGTTCGGATGCCAGCAGCATTTCACAGACATTATTATTTTGATCGCTATATCGTCATTAGGTTTAAATCTATTGCTGAGGCACCTCTGATTAATTCTTGCGGGAATTGTTCTTAAGCGAAAATCATCGATTGCGGCGTTAGAAAACTGTCCAATAGCCCACTTTTAGCTGCGTTTTCTGCCTTGAATTCGACGATTTTGGCTCTTATATCATTCCGCCCTAAAATTAATCATAGGTTTTCTCAAACCAGACGACAATGTCCTGATGGTTGCACAAAGTTAGAAAAAAAGTGCTCTAACTGAGAGGGGTCACAGTTAGAGCGAACTTCCCAAGGGAGGTGATGGGTATTCGATCTCCTATCGACCAAGTATTTTCATTACACGGTCGAGTTTATCTTTGCCACCAATGCTGTCGTAGTATTTGGGCCAGACCGCTTCGGTCGCCTTTGCAATCCACTCTTTTTCACCGTCGGCGGGATCATTAATCTCCATGCCTTTGGCTTGCAGCTCTTTTTTGATGCGGCCTTCAGTCTCTTTAATATACTGTTCGCTATAGAGTGTAGCCTCTTTTCCGGCCTCCAGAATCGCTTTTTGCACTTCTGGCTTTTGGCTCTGGAACACTGACTCGCTCACGATAAGTGGCTCCAAGGAGAAGATGTATCGGATGTTGGTGATGTACTTCTGAACCTCATTAAACTTCATTGCGCTGACGGTGATGTAAGGATTGTCCTGACCGTCAACAACTTTTTGCTGTAGTCCGGTGAATGTTTCAGACCATGCCATCGGGGTAGGGTTAATACCCCAGGCTTGGTAGGTGGCGATCATGATCTCGTTTTTGGGTACACGAATAACGAGCCCCTGAAGATCGCCAACGGTTCTTACCGGTTTTTTGGAGTTGGTCAATACTCGGAAACCTGAGTAGGCCCAGCCAACAATGCGTACACCCGCGTCGCGAATAGTGTTTTCCGTCAACTCTTTTCCCACTTCACCACGGGTCAGTTTCACAGCATCATCAAGGCTTTGAATAACATAGGGGAGGGTCATTACGCCGACGCTGGGTGAGAAGGGGGTGATGTTGTTGATGGCAAGAATGGAGAAGTCGAGAGTGCCAATGGCAGCATCGTTGACGGTGTCCTGCTCACTGCCCAGTTGGCTGTTTGGAAACATTTTTACCTTATGCTTTCCACCGGTCTTCTTCTCAAACAGCTCGGAGAATTTTTCGCCTAATGCATATTGAGTACCACCTTGGGCGTCACCCAGCGCCATTTTGAAGGTTTTGGCCTGAAGTATGGATGTGGAAAAGGCTAGAGCTACTGCTGCGATAATCGGTACAATGTGAGTCTTTTTCAAAAGCATCACTGTCTCCTCTCTCTGTTAAATATGTTCACTATAGTAGAAGCTCTGCTTTTGGCCTGGTGCATAGACAGACAAAGCTTTTTTATAGCTACCTGTTCGCATGGTTCTCATTAGTTTCCTTAATGCGACTGTTCGATTTCCATCTCTCTTATTTACCGGACTAAAGCCGGATGGATGCGGCTCGTCATTGGTAAATTAAAAAGTAAGCGCTAAAAGTAAAACTGAGTAGATCCAGTTTTTGTCTATGAATGAGACCAGATATTATCTTGTCCTATTTATTGTAGAGGCAGTTTCATTGAATAACCTGATGGATAAGATGAATATCAATATTTCCATGCAGTGCTAGACTTTGCGTGATAAAGATAAAAAAAGACTCAGGAGTGCCTCCTTACGAGTGAGGAAAAGGCCTCTTAAAATTAGTTAATAAGAACATTATAAATATATGGCGAAGTGAGTAAGGAGTGACAATGCCGTTACGGCAAGACAATATAATGTGGGATCAGTTGATTAAACTGTCTCCAGAATCAAAGAGTACCTTGCAGCACCAGTTGCGTGAAGCGCTGGTGTCGGCGATTTTAAATGACCAAATGCCCCTTGACAGGCCGCTGCCATCTTCACGGGAACTGGCCAAACGGCTTGGTATTGCGCGTAATACTGTCGTTCTCTCCTATCAAAATCTGGTTGATGATGGTTACCTCTGCACCAAGGAGCGAAGTGGCTACTTTGTTAATAGAGAGATGTTGGAGGGGCGGGTCGGTTTTGAAAAGATGATCGACATTCAATCTGAATCGAGCCCAGACTGGACAGTCAAATTTAAGCGAAATCCCTCTAAGCAACGCAATATTGTTAAACCTGGTGATTGGCGAAAATACGATTATCCCTTTATTTTCGGGCAGCCTGACCAGAGTCTCTTTCCCATCAATGAATGGCGCGAATGTTGTCGTCAATCACTCAATGTCTCTGATATCTGTAGCGCAGGTTATGATCGATTTGACTTGGATGATCCTATTCTGGTTGAGCAGATACAGAAGCGTCTGCTGCCGCGTCGAGGCGTGTGGGCCAAAACGGAGGAGATACTGGTGACATTGGGGGCGCAAAATGCGCTCTATCTGATCGCGAATCTGTTGACAGACCGCACAAGCACTGTGGGAATTGAAAATCCTGGTTATCCTGATGCTCGGAATATTTTTTCAGTGATGCGATCGAAAGTGGTACCCATTGAGATTGATGGTCAAGGCATTGTCCCCAGCCAAACATTGGATGAGTGTGATTGTGTCTATGTGACACCAAGTCATCAGTCTCCGACCACTGTCACCATGCCGATCGAGCGTCGCAAGATTTTGCTGGAACAGGCAGCAGCATCAGATTTCATCTTTATAGAGGATGACTATGAGAGTGAAACAAACTTTATTGGTGAACCCACACCGGCGTTAAAGAGTCTGGATCAATGCGGCCGGGTGATCTATGTCGGAAGCCTCTCCAAGACTTTGGCGCCTGGGTTGCGGTTGGGCTATATGGTTGGGCCGGCAGAGCTTATTAGAGAGGCGAGGGCATTGCGGCGCCTGATGATTCGCCATCCTCCAGCCAATAATCAGCGCACCATAGCGCTGTTTCTATCGCGGGGCCATCACGATGCTCTGATCCATAAGCAGAATCAAATCTATCGCAAACGTTGGGAAGTGATGGGAGAAGCGCTGGCTAAATATCTGCCAGAGAGCTACAAGCTTCCTACCTTTGGTGGGTCAGCCTTTTGGATAGAAGGTGATGAACAGCTCGACTCAGTAGAATTGCAGAATGTCGCCCGCAAACGGGGTGTATTGATCGAGCCGGGTGAAGTATTTTTCAGTAGAAGAAACCCTCCTCGAAACTTCTTTAGGTTAGGTTACTCGTCGATCCCCGCGGAGAAGATAGAACCGGGTATACGGCTGTTGGCTGAACTGATTAATCAGCAGTTGAAGAGTAGATAGAGTTTTGGCGGAAGGGGAAAAGCCCTACGCCTGGATCAGTAAAGTGCGAAGCAGACCAACCGTTGAAATTGTGGCGAGCAGCAGTAACGCTAGGCGTTTGAATGAATTGGGTTGGGTTTTTTGAAACTGCCGATTACCAGCGCTGATGCCCAAAACCAATGGAATGATCAAAACAATCAGTAAAACAAGGGTATTGCTGTCTATTAATCCGTAACTTCCGGCTATCCCGCATGAGTAGAGGTCCAGGCCGATAAGATAGGCGGTTAAGGTTGCCCGGAATACAAGTGCGTTTTCATCCTTGGAGAGAAAAAAAGCGACTAGAGGTAGGCCGCCAATACCTGCAGCGCCGTTGATCACGCCGGAAGCGGCACCGGCAGAGGATACTGTTACGGCATGATTGCCGTGGGGTATGCGCACGCCAAGCCCGATCATAATCGCGATAATCAAGATCGAAGTGTAGATGACAATACGCATCGTATCTGCTGGGACAGTCGCTAATAACAGGACACCTATCGGTGTGGATAGCAGTGCTCCCAAGGTGATGAAGCGTAGTTGCCTCCAGTCAATATGCCGCCAGACTGAAGGCAGCAACCGAATACCCGCTACTATTTCCAACAGAAGGACCAGGGGAATAACCTTGGCTGGTGGAAGAAACATCGATAAGCCCGCTATCGCAATAGCCGCGGAGCCAAAGCCCGTATAACCGCGTATCAGCGCGGCAATCAGAATCCACAATACGGCTGAAAAAACCAAAGCTGCATCAAGTTCATATATAGCGTCAAGAATCATGACCATTCAATGGCTAAGTAAATTAATCATCTTGTGGATACAGGTTCATATGTAGGTAGATAAAGGGGGCTCATGGCCTGTAGTGGATTGAACTATGGTTTATGGTTTTGCCACTGTCAACATGCATTTGATGAAGATAACTTGATACACCTACCACCTCAAGGCTTGGTCCAATGGCTAGTGAGTAACTGGTTCTACCCCTCTTTTTATTGATCACCTATCTTTTTTTCACAGAACGCGATCAGCGGATTGGTTTGGTTGTTCTAATAAGTCAACTTTATAGGGATAACTGTTATTTAACTTGTCAATCGGAGAAAGATTAAAGTGTCAACTTCAAATTCACAGGTAACCAGCGAACTGTTACAGCAGTTGTTCGATGCATTCAACCGGCATGACCTTGAAGGGGTGCTTGCGTTAATGACTGAGGATGTCGTATTTGAAGGTGCGGCAGGCCCTGAAGCCTATGGCGTGAGGTTTGTTGGCCACGAGGCGGTTGGTGCTGCATTTGAAGGGGTCTGGAAAACCTTCCCCGATGTGCAGTGGGCCAATGATAAGCACTTTGTGGCTGAGGGCATGGGTGTATCTCAGTGGACCTTAACCGGTACGCGTGAAGATGGTGTTCGCATCGAAGCGGATGGTGTGGATCTGTTCTCTTTTAAAGATGGAAAGATAGCCAGCAAGAAGGCTTTCCGAAAAGAGCGTCCTTTGCTTGATCCAAAGTAGCACACAGCAGTTATTTATTGGTCAGCAAACTTTCGGAAGGCAATGCTATGGCGATAACCAATCAAGTAGATACCGATGTGGAGGCGGTCGGAACACCGGCCTCGGCCTCTTACAATCCGAGTTACGATCCCTTGCATGCAAAAAATCCCGGAGAGGGACAAGAGTACGCACCCACCTATTGGATCGGCACAGCCGGGGAACCCCCGGAAGATGACGGGCCGGTTAATCAGGACATGGATGTGGATGTCGCCATTATAGGGTCGGGCTTTACTGGTCTCTGTTGCGCTATCTATTTGGCTAAAGAGCACGGTATAAAAGCCACCGTTTTGGAGGCAAACCGGGTCAGTTGGGGCTGTAGTACGCGTAATGGTGGTCAAGCGCAATGCGCCTCCGGCAGATTGAAGCGTTCTCAGTGGATTGAGCGCTGGGGCAAAGATGTTGCCTTGCAGTTGCATGCAGAGGTGTGTGACGCCATGGATACCTTCAAGGGATTGATTGCGGATATCGATTGTGACCCTCAACCGGGCGGGCATCTCTATATTGCTCATAAACCCAGCATCATGAAGAGCCTTGAGCAGGAGGCTCGAGTGATGAATGAGGTCTTTGGTTACCAAGCCAAGATGATCGATAAAGAGACATTGAAGCGTGACTATCTTGACGACAAGGATGCCGCGGGAGCCATGCATGAGCCAGAAGGTATAGGTATACATGCGGGCAAGCTTGCTTTTGGTTATCTGCGTATGGCCCGGGAGCTGGGCGCCAAGGTGCATGTGTCCAGCCCGGTCAGCGGATGGGAGACGCATAATGGTGTCCATCACTTGAGAACACCTGGCGGAGTTGTGAAGGCGAGGGCAGTGGCGGTAGCCACCGGTGGGTATACGTCGCCGACGTTACATAAACGTTTTAAGAATCGACTGTTTCCGATTCTGTCCAACTCTATTGTGACACGGCCATTGACTGAGAGTGAACTGCATGAGTGCAACTTCAAAACCCATCAGATTTTGACCGACACCAGAATATTGCGGCACTACTATCGCCTGCTGCCGGATGGGCGTGTTCAGATTGGAAGCCGCAGTGCAATTACAGGAAAGGATGCTCCGCAGAAAAAGTATGAGCAGTTGTTGATCAATGACCTGCATAGAAAGTTTCCTGCACTGACGGGTATTGATATTGACTACTCCTGGTGGGGCTGGGTCGATGTCGCCCATGATCTCATGCCACGCATCACGCAACCGGACCCGACGCAGTCTATCTATTATGCACTTGGCTACGGCGGTAACGGCGTCATGTACTCGGCCCAGGCCGGTCGTCGAATGGCACAGATGGTTGCCAGTCAGGGTAGTGACTTGAAGCTGCCTATTTTTACATCGCAGCTGCCTTACCCAAACGTACTTAGTCCCAAGATAGAGTCCGAGCTGTTCGCACCGTTTCGGCGCTTTGGCCAATGGTGGCTTTATCGCTGGTACCACTTCAAAGATGAGGTGCTTTGATCAGCCGACTGAATATGAATGATTAAGAGGTAACAGCAGGCAGGTTCTCGCTTTTTTGACAGCGCCTACACCATAAAACCAACATGGTTCATTAATTAGGTTAAGAGGATAAATTGAAATGAAAATGACCCCCAGCGAAGCCTTCGTCGAGACGATGGTAGCCAACAATGTGACGGATATGTTCGGAATCATGGGCTCCGCCTTCATGGACGCAATGGATATCTTTGCGCCGGCGGGTATCCGGTTTATTCCTGTGGTGCACGAGCAGGGTGCGGCACATATGGCAGATGGCTATTCTCGTGTGAGCGGCCGTCATGGTGTGACTATCGGACAAAACGGGCCCGGTATCAGTAACTGCGTCACCGCTATTGCGGCAGCTTACTGGGCACACTCACCGGTGGTTATTGTGACACCGGAAACCGGCACGATGGGCCAGGGCCTCGGTGGTTTCCAGGAAGCCAATCAACTGCCGATGTTTCAGG
>JAKSCN010000630.1 GCA_022360595.1 Chromatiales bacterium | reverse complement strand
GTGCCAAGCAGGTTGATGCAGTAATAGCCTGGTTTCAATCACTGTGGAGTGACGAAATCTATGCAATGTGGAGTGGAGAAGGTATCGAGACAATAGAGCAACCGCCAATCATTAGAGACTTACTTGAAGGTCTCTGATTTTTACCAACGAAAGAGTTTTTTTACTGCTAATTCAAAACCATTAAACTGAGGATCAATATTTATGAGTAAAAACGCAAAGCAATCATCCAATAGCAAGCGAATCAGTAACTCGCTAGTGATAGGACTGGCACTAGTCACGCTTCTATCTGTTGGTATCTTATTCGCTTACCAGAAACCGTCTGAAGCTGCTGATATTGTTGTCTATAAAAGCCCCACATGCGGTTGCTGCAAAGCGTGGATTAGTCATCTTAAGGAGAATGGTTATACCGTTGATGTCAGAGATCAAGCTAACGTATCGCCAATTAAAAAAGAG
The DNA here is from genome assembly GCA_022360595.1 of Chromatiales bacterium. Lineage (GTDB taxonomy): Bacteria > Pseudomonadota > Gammaproteobacteria > Chromatiales > Chromatiaceae > BM503. The sequence continues at coordinate 1,162 of JAKSCN010000630.1, read as the reverse complement.
TTTGGTGTGCCTATGAATTTACAGTCTTGCCATACAGCGAAAGTAGACGGTTACGTGATAGAAGGACATGTGCCTGCAGACCTAATCACCAAATTGCGTAAGGAAAAGCCGCAAATCAAAGGACTGGCTGTACCTGGCATGCCGATGGGTTCACCTGGTATGGAAGGCCCAAGAAAAGATGACTACGACATCATTGCATTTGAAGAGAACGGTAAGACATCTGTCTATGCAAGTCGTTAGAGTGCAATGTGCCAGCAGCATATAGAGTTGAAATTAAAATGACTATCTTGCAGTAAGCTTGTAGATCATCCAAGTAAGCCGGCCAGCATCGGAATAGCCTGAAAGTCGTATCAATATAAGGCTTTAGGCTATTCCTTTAATTATAATTGCGCATAATGCATATCTAAGCGACTAATTTCGCCGGATAACGATACCAAGAGAGAGCAGGGTGGTCCTTACATCTTTTGCTAACCAAAGTTTTCTCCATTCAGGCTCCTCAAATTGAAGATGTATTCCGTTTGAAAAGCGTTCTATCAAAGATTTATTTGGCTTTCTGCTGAAGGTTGAAATAAAGGGGTACTATTCGATCTCAGCAACTTGCTTGTTGAGATAATTCCGCAACTTATCCAAATCTGCTTTCTCAGCTACAACAATGTGCATTTTTATATCTCGCATAACGCCCAATGAAGAAGTGGTGCTTTCTGATGCCCAAGTGCATGTGATTGTTATCAGCTTATCCCTTCCAATACACACGCTTGCTGAACTGTGTTCGAAGCTGTTCTAACCAGCCATCAGCTTCTGCCTCACCGATCACACCATTATTAACACCCTGTTCGACAAAGGGGCGAAAGCTGTTCACTAGTGACTCAACCAAGTTTTGGGTATTCAATCCCAGATGCTGACAGACGCCATCAAGGTTGAGACCTTCCTGCTCCATCAGAACGTGCATCTCCTTATGGCTGATCCCGAGAAATGCCTCGAGAACATTCTCTATCGGTGCATGTCCACGGTGGAGACCGAGATCCTCGTTACCCCATGCCGCCTCCAGCAGATCAGCAAGATCATAAATCTCATCCACGTTGCCATCAAAGGGCGAACCCCGGGCAGCGGTCGCCACTACATTGGTAATGACTTCGCCACTCGATGAGCTTTTAATCTCTTC
>JAKSCN010000289.1 GCA_022360595.1 Chromatiales bacterium | reverse complement strand
GTTCCACCCTTACTACACGGTGAAAGATATCGTCGGTGTCGTGGTCTTCCTGTTCTTCTTCGCCATCGTCATCTTCTATTTCCCTGAAGGCGGCGGTTACTTCCTCGAGCACGCGAACTTCGAACCGGCGAACACGACCGCGACGCCGGAACACATCGCGCCGGTATGGTACTTCACGCCGTTCTACGCGATCCTGCGTGCGGTGCCTTCGATTGCCGGCTCCGCCTTCCCTGGTGTTATCGCCATGTTTGGTGCGATCGCGGTGATGTTCTTCCTGCCTTGGCTGGATAAGAGCCCAGTTAAATCGATTCGATACAAAGGCATGTTGTATAAAACCATGCTGGGACTGTTCGTGGTGACTTTCATCGTGCTTGGCTACTTGGGCGTACAGCCTGCGACTCCAGGTAAAACCCTGCTGGCTCAAGTCTGCACCATCTATTACTTTGCCTTTTTCCTGTTGATGCCAATCTACAGCAAGATGGATAAGACCAAGCCAGTTCCAGAGAGGGTAACCAAATGAAAAAGCTAATACTTGCATTTCTGTTGGCTGCGTTGCCGATGCTGGGAATGGCTGCCGGTGGTAGCGTTGAGCTGGATGATGCGGATATCGATGTATCTGATCAGGCTTCGCTGCAGCGTGGTGCCAAGCTGTTCGTTAACTACTGCCTGAGCTGTCACTCGGCTAAGTATCAGCGCTATAACCGCATGGCGCGTGATTTGGGTCTGACAGAAGAGGAAGTGAAACAGAACCTGATGTTCACCACCGATAAGATCGGCGACACCATGAACATCGCTATGGACCCGGAAGCAGCAGCTGAGTGGTTCGGTACCGCACCGCCTGACCTGAGTGTTATCTCTCGTGCCCGTGGCGATGATTGGATTTACACCTATCTGCGCAGCTTTGTGCCGGATGAGTCACGCCCATTCGGTTACAACAATACCGTCTTCCCTGATGTCGGTATGCCTCACGTTCTGTGGAAGCTGCAGCAGGATCAGTCGCAGGAGAAGTTTGACTCCGATATGCGCGATCTGACTGCTTTCCTCAGCTACGTGGGTGAGCCTATCCAGTTGGAGCGTAAGAGCCTGGGTATCAAGGTTCTGATCTTCATCGCTATCTTCTTCGTGCTGGCCTACCTGCTGAAGAAAGAGTACTGGAAAGATATTCACTGATTGATATAGATCAGTGAACAACACGGGGGCGTACAGTTTTGCTATACTGTACGCCCCTTTGTTTTTCCTGCGGTTTTTGTAGACCGAGGAAACCGAATCAATGATACGAACTAACACTGGAGTGGTTTAAATGGCGGTTGTCGCGAATAAAAGATCCGTAATGACCATGTACTCGGATGCCAAGAGCCCCTACAGTCACAGGGTGCGACTGGTGTTGGCGGAAAAGAGTATCACTGTTGATATTATTGATACTGATCCGGTCAGTCTCTCTGAAGATGTGCTGGATCTGAATCCATATGGCACGTTGCCGACACTGGTGGATCGTGATTTAACCCTCTATGAATCACGTATCATCATGGAGTACCTGGATGAGCGGTTCCCGCACCCGCCTTTGCTGCCGGTTGATCCGGTCTCGCGCGCCTCATCCCGGCTGTTCATGCACCGTGTTGATCACGACTGGTATACACTGATGGATGAGATTTTGGCTGCAGGGAAGGGCGCCGCAAAAGCGCGTAAAGAGTTGCGTGAAAGCCTGATTGTTACTGCGCCGGTATTTTCGGCCAAGCCTTTCTTCATGAGCGATGATTTTACCTTGGTGGATTGTGCTATCGGTCCCCTGCTGTGGCGTTTGCCGGTGTTGGGTATCGAGCTGCCGCCGGCTCAGGGCAAAGCGATCGCCGACTATGCTCAGCGCTTGTTCGAACGGGAATCTTTTCAGATGAGTCTGACTGAAGCCGAACGCGAAATGCGCGACTAACTAGCGGTGGCAATGTGGAGATGACTTCTAATCGCCCTTATCTGATTCGCGCTCTCTATGAGTGGCTGGTTGACAATGATCTGACTCCCCATCTGTTGGTCAATGCCGAGGGTGAAGATGTTATTGTGCCGCTGCAATTCGTGGAGGATGGCCGTATTGTTCTGAACATAAGTCCTAGCGCGGTGCGCGATCTGATGTTGCACAACGAAGCGATTACATTTAATGCGCGTTTTGCCGGTAAACCGATGGATATCTATGTGCCGCCTTCGGCGGTGCTTGGTATCTATGCCCGCGAGAATGGCCACGGCATGCTGTTCCCGGATGAATTTGAAGATGACGGTGATGATGGAACGCCACCTGATGACGATCCAACGCCACCGCGTGATCGGCCGGTGCTGAAGGTGGTTAAATAGCAGGCCCAGGCTACTCTTCGCTAGCCAAGCCGAGGCTGAACTCCTCCATCTGGATGCCAACCAATACGATATGGCCGCTGCGGCGGCCTGCGCCCTCTTCACTGAAATCGAAGCGGAATACCCGGCGGAATCGAATGCCGTTGCGTGTCCAGCGTAAACCAATCTTGCGCAATGCGACGGTTTGATCCAGAAACTGCACATCGCGCTGCTTGCAGGCAGCATCACAAATTCCTGTGGCGATCTCCCGGGCGCGGGCGCTATCCAGCCAAAACCAGATAATGGCGGCCAATAGTAGTAGGGTGGTTACTGCGGACATGGTCTCTGGCGATAGATGGTCAAACAGCCACGATCCTAAGAGGTCACGAGACTAAAGGCAACTCTGTGCGATAATAATTTCCTAGGGCCTATTAACACTAATTTGATCGTCACTGCCACTGGCCATTTTTTTGTCCAGCAAGGCAGAAGGAGCACCGTGTAGTGAGTCTACATAAGCGACTGATAACGCCGCTGGGCGAAAAAATGGCCTTGGCCCTGCGGGTTGAGCCTAAAAAAGCACCACTCGGCGTTACTCGTCGCTTATTTGGAAC
>JAKSCN010000053.1 GCA_022360595.1 Chromatiales bacterium | reverse complement strand
CAGCGGCAGGTACAGCGCTTTATTTCAATGATCTAAAAAATGTATCCCGGCTATTGAGAAATAGCCGGGCGGCTAAGCATAACTAATTGGGACTAACCTATGCACCGGCTCGCTACCTATATAAGTGGCTCTGGTGCTGAAAAATAACAGGTGTGAATGTGAACAACAGCATCTTACCGAGACTCTTTATTGCACTGTTGTGGCTGATGGCGCCGATGGTGGTGACGGCACAACAGGGTGTTACGGAAGACTATGGCCCGGTGGTGGCTGAAATTGTTGAGCGGGGGGAGAAGGCGGTGGCCAGCTACACCCCGGACAGTGCGGTGGTGACGGGTAACGAATTCTCGCGTCTCTATTTCGATGTGTTCGAGAGCAGCGGCATGGAGTTTACCCTGGGGCTCAAGGACCAGTCTTTTATGCTGCGGATTGAATCCGGCTTCAGCCAGATGATCAGTCTCAGTATGCGCGGTGGTGAAAAGTCTGAACTTGAAAAAGTGTGGAGCAACCTGAAGCGGGATCTGGATATCGCGGTTGAGCGTTACTCCAGTGGAGGCGCGGTTCAGACCTTCTGGGGATTGGTGCTGCAGTCGTTTCTGATCCTGTTTCGCGAAGGGGTGGAGGCGATGCTGGTGGTGGCCGCATTAACCGCCTACCTGCGCCGCTCCGGTTACGCCGATAAGGTGAAAGTGATCTGGCACGGTGTTGTCTGGGCGCTGGTTGCCAGTGTGGCCGCCGCCTGGTTGTTGAACAGTGTGTTTGAGGCGACAGGCGCCCAGCGTGAAACCATGGAGGGAGTGACTATGCTGATTGCCGCTGCTGTGCTGGTCTATGTTAGCTATTGGCTGTTTGCCAAACGGGAAACCGAACGGTGGCAAGCGTTTATACGCGATCAAATGGACAGGGCGATAAAACGCAGTAGCCTTTTTGCACTCGGCTTTGTCGCTTTTCTGGCGGTATTCCGGGAAGGGGCGGAGACGATACTCTTCTATCAGGCTCTGATGAGTGGCGCTTCCGACTACAACGCGATCTGGACCGGTATGGGGATTGCCGCTGTGGTGCTGCTGGTGGTCTATCTGCTCATCCGTCTGGCATCCATTCGTCTGCCATTGGGACTTTTCTTTGGTTTCACTGCCGTGCTGTTGTTCGCCATGGCCTTCGTCTTCACCGGTAAAGGTATATTGGAGCTGCAAGTGGGCGGTCTGGTGCCGACGACACCGGTCGATGGTGTGCCCATGGTGAGTTGGCTGGGGCTCTTTCCCACCGTTGAGACGCTGCTGGGTCAGATGCTCATATTGGCTATGCTGCCGCTGGGTTGGTTGTGGTTGAAAATGAACCAAAAGAGCGTCCAGAAGGAGCAAGCCTGATGGAAGATCAAAACTTTGCTTTTCTGAAGCAGTTCATCGAGCTCTATCAAGATCTAATCAATCATGATGGATACGGCGACATGACGGTCAGTGTTCGTCTGGTTCAGGGCGGAAACAAAGAGGTGTCGCTGCTGTGCGGGAGAGAGTATCGTTACCAGATAGGTAATCCAGCTCAGGATAAACACCGCAGACGTTTCAAGGTGGTGCCCGTGCGCGGTAATCGTCATGCCTATACCGGACCTGAGCGCCGTTCCGGTTCCGACCGGCGCCAGGAGAAAGATCGGCGCGATCAACAGGGCGTGCCACGTAACTTTCGCCTGGAGCGGCGTGTGGGTAATGGCAGGCGCTCTGGAAAAGGGCGGCGTTGGGATGATTAGGAGCCTGAAAGTGATGAAGGGTTATATCCGTATAGCTGTTCTTTGCACGCTGGCGCTATCGCCGTTGGTTCATGGCGCCCAACAGACTGAAGCTGAAGGTGCGCTGCTGTCTCAGGTTCGTCAGTTGACCTTTGAGGGGAAGCGCGCCGGCGAGGGCTACTTTAGCGCCGATGGCCGTCGAATGATTTTTCAGTCGGAGCGGGATGAGCGCAATCCGTTCTATCAGATCTATCTGATGGACCTTGAGACCGGAGATGTCGATCAGATATCGCCCGGCTATGGTAAAACCACCTGTGCCTGGATTCACCCGGATAATCAACGGGTGCTCTATGCTTCAACCCACGATGATCAGTCGGCAAGAGAGAAAATGGAGGCGGAGCTCAACTTTCGCGCT
>JAKSCN010000389.1 GCA_022360595.1 Chromatiales bacterium | reverse complement strand
AACTGGATAAACTGGACGCCATTCTCGCCTACTGGAGCAGTCAACTTGACCGAGCATAAGCGCACTGTACTCGTCACGGGAGCGAGCCGAGGCATCGGCAAAGCGATCAGCGATCGGCTACTGAGAGAGGGTTGTCGGGTGATCGCCCTATCGCGCACCATCGACCAGGCAACAGAGAATCACAACCAACTCACCACTATTCAGCTTGATCTCTCCGACACAAAAAACCTACCGGCACACCTGAAAGCACTACACAAACAGCACCCGGAAATCAGCGATGTGGTCTGCAACGCCGGGGTTGGCCGCTTCGGTGCCCTGGAGACCTTCTCAGCGGCTCAGATCCAGGCGCTGTTGGATCTGAATCTAACCGCCCATATTCTCACTACCCGTCAGTTTTTACCCAGCCTAAAGCAGCGTAAAAAAGGCAATCTGATCTTTATCGGCTCAGAGGCGGCGCTAGAGGGCGGCCAAAAGGGTTCTATCTACTGTGCCACCAAATTTGCCATCCGGGGATTCAGCCAGTCTCTACGTGAGGAGTGCGCGGGCTCCGGGGTACGGGTCGGGCTCATCAATCCGGGCATGGTACAGAGCGATTTTTTCAACGACTTGGACTTCCAGCCCGGTAGCGCCAACGACCAGCACCTGCTTCCGGAGGATGTCGCCGACGCGGTCTGGCTGATGATGAGCACCCGCCAGGGGGCCAACATTGATGAGATCAACCTATCTCCCCAGAAGCGGGTAATTCAGTTCAATAAATCCTAGGGCCTGTTAAAAGCTCCCAGACCCGACAGCGGCTAAATCAACCACCACGATCTGCTCACCCTTGACCATCCACCGTAAGTCGAAATCGTAAAGCTGAAAACCGTACTCCCGCTCTCCGCTGTTGTCGCTCATATAAGCTGGGCGTGGATCGGTTTCAAGCAATCGGACGATCAACGTCCGCAGTTGTTCCGCATCCTCTCGTTCGGCCAGCACCGCTTTTGCCCGTTCACTGAAAATCACCTCGAAACAGCATTCCGGTGCCGTTGGCGCAAAGCCCGAGCGGGCATCCGGATAGCTATCGGCATAAGCAACATAAGGCTTGATATCGAGCACCGGCGTGCCATCGACCATATCGATTCCCGACAATGCCAGGGTTACCCGTTCATTCTCTACCTTGATATGACGCAGCTCCACCACCGAAAGCCCGATGGGATTGGGGCGGAAGGGAGAGCGGCTGGCAAACACCCCCACGCGCCGGTTGCCCCCCAACCGGGGAGGACGAACCCGAGGCTGCCAACCCGCGCCGACATTCTCGCTAAACACAAACTGAATCCAAAGGTGCGAATACTCATCCAGACCAATAAAAGCCTCGGGGCTATCATAGCCGGGCAGCAACTCCAGCGTTGCCTCGGCTTCGGCCACCAAACCTGATTGGCGTGGCACACCAAACTTCTCCTTATAGGGAGAGTGAATGAGACCAATAGGTTGAAACTGATAAGTCATAAGAAATTCTCTTGCCAAGTGCTGCGCATGAGGCGTGCCTCGACCACGACAGCCAACCACTGATTGTTCTACAATAGGCGAAATTTTAACCGAAACAGCAGGACATTATTACCTTAGGGCCTGTTAACACTCATTTGACCAATTCATAGTCCAATAGCGATGCGCTGGCTTATTCTCTCCATACTCAGCTTGACTCTGTTTAGCTGCAGCATCCCCACTCCTTTGATCGAGCGGATCAAAGAGGAAGGCACGCTATTGGTCATCACCCGTAACAGTCCAACCACCTATTACCATGACGAAAAGGGTCCTAAGGGTTTTGAGTACGAACTGGTGTCGCTGTTTGCCAAGGAGCTGGGAGTGGAGATTAAATTCATCTTCCCCGACTCATTCGAAGAGATCATTCCGATGATTCAGCGCGGTGAAGCTCACGTAGCCGCTGCTGGACTCACCATTACCGAAAAACGCAAATCCCAGGTGAGATTCTCCCCCAGCTACATGGAGATCACCCAACAGCTCGTCTACCGCATGGGCACCAAAAGGCCTAAAACCCTCTCGGATACCAGCAGAGGTATATTGGAAGTGGTTTCCGGCAGTAGTTACGAAGAAGAGCTGAAGCAACTGAAACAGGAGCAACCACAGCTCGAGTGGATCTCACAATCCGAACTGGATGTGGACGAGCTGCTGCAGTTAGTGCAACAGCAGGTGGTCGACTACACCATCGCCGACTCCAACGCCGTTGCTCTTAACAGACGCTTCTACCCCGAGCTTCAAGTCGCCTTTGATCTGAGCAAGCCACAACCCCTGGCCTGGGCATTCCAGCACGCAGAAGACAGCAGCCTCTACGACGCTGCCGCCGATTTCATGAACAAAATCTCGGCGGATGGCACCCTCGAACAGCTTATTGAACGCTACTACGGTTATGTTGAGAAACTCAGCTTTGTTGATAAGCGAACGTTCAATCGTCACATTTTTCAGCGCTTGCCCACCCTACTCCCGCTATTCAAAAAAGCTGCTCAAGAGACTCAGTTAGACTGGAAGCTGTTGGCGGCCATAGGCTACCAGGAGTCACATTGGAATCCTGACGCCGTATCACCCACGGGTGTAAAAGGCATCATGATGTTGACCAAAGCCACCGCAAAACAGATGAAAGTGGCAGATCGACGCGACCCTGAACAGAGCATCATGGGGGGCGCGCGCTACGTACGTCTGATGGAAGAGAATATTCCTGATCGGATCGAAGAGCCCGATCGTATCTGGCTCGCGCTGGCCGGCTACAACGTCGGCTTCGGCCATCTGGAAGACGCCCGCATTCTTACCGAGCGGAACAATGCCAATCCCGACAAATGGGTAGATGTAAAACGCCACCTGCCGCTGCTCGCCAAGAAAAAGTACTACAGCACCGTCAAACGCGGCTATGCACGCGGACATGAACCTGTCACCTATGTGGATAACATTCGCAACTACTACGATCTATTGAAATGGCACTATGCCCAGTTAGCGGAAGATGAGGATAAAAAACCGGCGCAGATCCTCACCAACGCACCGGCAACTTTGTAAATAGTTATAGATTTAACGCCGTTTGGCCCGAAAAAAACCGCGCAACAGCTCGCTACACTCATCAGCCAAAACACCTGCTTCGACCTCGGTGCGATGGTTAAAACGCTGATCCGAGGGCAGCAGATCAAACATACTGCCGGCCGCCCCGCCCTTCGGATCGGATGCCGCGAACACCACCCGCTTCACCCGCGCATGGATAATCGCTCCTGCACACATCGGACAAGGCTCTAAGGTGACATAGAGGGTAGTCTCGGGCAGTCGATAGTTTCCTACACGAGTCGCGGCATCACGCAGCGCCATAATCTCGGCATGGGCAGTGGGATCGTGTTGGCCTATAGGTTGGTTCCAACCTTCACCAATGATCTCTCCATCTCGCACCACTACAGCCCCAACCGGCACCTCGCCTGCCTGCTCGGCCACGCGTGCCAACTGCATGGCTCGCTGCATAAAAGCTTGATCACTATTCCCCGACACTTCCACCAACAGCAGCAACCTCTTGAGTGTTAATCGACCACTGTGGACCTATTAACAGTCCCAGTCAGTTTGCAAAACCGCTATTCCCACTCTATTGTAAACAAGCCTTTTTTGTCTTTTATATTCAATGGCTTATTTTCCTTCTAAATCATAATACCATGAAAAATACCATGCTCAGAAATTCCTTCAAAATACTCGAAAAATTGCCGATTGAACGCTTCCACACAGCGCCTCTTAGACCACTTTCCGAGCTTTGACTTCTAAGTGTATCCCCTCCTGCTCCTGCAGGTAATCGATCACCGTACCAGGCGCCATATATAGGCTAATTGGAAATAACATTGACAATTAGCCATTTCCTCTCATAATACAGGTATATAAAGGAACTAGAAACCACCGTGAACTACATCTCCCGGAACGCCGAATCCAGGCTTCAACACTTTGCCAGTGGCTATCCAGTAGTTGTGGTCACCGGGCCTCGCCAGTCCGGCAAGTCCACTCTGGTGAGACATGCCTTTCCCGATCACCATTATGTATCGCTTGAAGATCTCGACCAAAGGGAATTTGCTGAAACGGATCCGCGTGGTTTTTTAAATCAATTCAGTGGGGGCGCCATCCTGGACGAGGCGCAACGCTGCCCCGCCCTGTTTTCTTATATCCAGACACGCGTCGATGAACGGCAACAACCCGGTGAAATTATCCTGACGGGATCCCAGCAGTTTGGCCTGTTATCAGGCATCACGCAGAGTCTGGCAGGCCGGGCCGCGTTGATGACGCTGCTACCCATGACCTACGGTGAATTACAACACTCAGGAAAAATTGGCAAAAATCTCGACAAGATACTCTTTGATGGGGCATATCCCCCCATCTTCGACCGCGGACTCGAACCGCACCCCTGGCATGGAAACTATGTACGTACTTATCTCGAACGCGATGTCCGGCAATTAATCAAGGTACAGGATCTGGGCACCTTTCAACGCTTCCTGAGATTGTGCGCGGGCCGAACCGGGCAACTCCTCAATCTTTCCTCGCTGGCCAACGACTGCGGTATTACGCATAACACCGCCAAAGCCTGGATCTCCGTTCTGGAAGCCAGTTATATCGTGCATCTGTTGTCGCCGCATCACCAGAACTTCAACAAGCGCCTGGTCAAAACGCCCAAACTCTATTTTCTGGATACGGGTCTTGCCGCCTGGATGCTCGGCATCCAAAACAGCGAGCAACTGGCTACCCACGTTCAACGGGGAGCCTTATTTGAAACCTGGGTTATCAGTGAATTGCTTAAGGCCCGTTATAACGCAGGCGAAACCTCGAACCTTTTCTTCTGGCGTGATCGTT
>JAKSCN010000108.1 GCA_022360595.1 Chromatiales bacterium | reverse complement strand
ATCTCATGTGCGGTGCCCTGATTGAGAATGATGTCATTGATGGTTACATAGAGGGCGTGCTCGGAGAGTGGTGTAGTGATCTTATAGGTTGAGCCAAAAAGCATTTCTGGGCGAGCAACTTTCTCGTGCATGTGCACGATATTGCTTTCCGGCTCCTGAGCCGTTTCAGGGGTTTCATTGGCTTCAGTCTCGTCCTCTGAGGTGACTACGCTGTAGTCGACAATGCTTTTGTCAATTTTTATTGTCATCTTCATGACCCTCTAGTGATTCGCCAGATTCAATAGATACTGACCAGCCTAAGAACGGTTTTGATGTGTTAGGCAGTCAGCAGTGTTACTAATTCACTGCAGCGTTAGTAATAAATACGATTGAAAAATAGTGTATTTCTTGCGCTTGCCTCTTTGCGCTGTGAGCACAAGAAATCATCGCTGCTAATGAGCAGAAACAGTAGCATTTATGTTATTAAAACACAATATCTAGTGGTCTGTATTTGTTTGCAAACACTATATAGTGGTTTTTGTCGGGGGCGAGCCTCTTCTCTCTCGGTATTGTGAAAAATAGTGCTGAAATATCAATGAGATCTGATAAGCCTGCACTAATGGAGGGTTATAGCAGAGGAATTAATAAATGCTTTTTATCGTCCGGTGTATCGGCAGTTATCGGTGGAAGATTGATTGGTAATCATTATTGATTGTAAAAAAGTAATTAACTTCTTTCTTTCATGTCTCATTTTGAGTCAAGAGTGACTAGTCTGAAATGCTTGTGTGGTAAGGGTTTTAGGTTTATTTCTCATTCCCTCATTAGCTGAGCTTATCCAACTTTACCCAAAAAACATTTGTGAACCGAAACCATATCACTGCCTTCTAATTACTTAACAACCATTATATCCCTTGCGCTGTGCTCAGTCGCTCCCCGGGGTGGCGGGGCATGGGTAGGTGAATGAGGAGAGGGAGGCAAAAGATGAGTAGATTCAATGGCCGAATCGATAGTGGCAAACATGAGCAGTTTCTTGATTCACTCAAGGCGTTCACTGGGAGCCATCATGCGAAACACTGGACAGGTGAATTTTCACAGTTCCTGCATGACATTTTTCAGAACTGTCCAACCCAGGTAGCTCGGACAAGTCATCAATATATCTGGGATATGTTGCAGTGGCACGGACACGAGCACCCGGATGAAGAGCAGCAGGAGAGGCCTAACGCCATCTTCACACAAGAGCTATTCGGTATCGACCAGGCATTGAATCGCATCGTTGAGTATTACAAATCCGCCAGTGCAGGTTCTGAAGTAGGACGTCGTCTGCTGCTTTTATTGGGCCCTCCCTCCGGTGGTAAATCGACACTGGCTATTCTTCTTAAACGCGGTTTGGAGGAGTACAGCCACACCGATCAGGGGGCAATCTATGCCATTAAAGGGTGTCCGGTGCATGAATCGCCCCTGCATCTGGTGCCTCACTCCATGCATGGTGAGTTCCGCGAAACCTATGGTACGGATATCACTGGTGATCTCTGTCCCCATTGTCGTACACGCCTGGATGAGGAGTATGACGGCGATTTCATGAAGGTGCCGGTGGAGCGTGTCTTTCTCTCCGAGGCTGGGCGTGTAGGTATTGGGACCTATGCACCGCATGATCCTACTACTGCGGATATTGCTGATCTGGTTGGTTCAGTGGATTTGGCGAAGGTGGCGGAGTATGGCGATGAGGGCGATCCGCGCGCCTGGTCGTGGTCGGGGGCTGTCTACGCGGCCAGCCGTGGGATGCTGGAGATGATCGAGATCCTTAAGGTGAAGCGTGAGTTTCTCTATCTCCTGTTGACCCTCACTCAAGAGAAGAATGTCAAAGTTGCCCGTTTCCCACTGATCTATATTGACGAGACCATAATGGCCCACACCAACCTGGCTGAGTTTCGTAAGTTTCTTCAGGAGAAGGAGAATGAAGCGCTGCTCGACCGTATGGTGATTATCAAGGTGCCCTACACCCTTAACTATAAGGATGAGGCGAAGATTTTCTGGAAACTGATCACCGGTGCGCCAGCCCTGCGCGATGTGCATCTGGATCCACATGCGCTGAATGTGGCTGCGGTGTTTGCCATCCTGACTCGAATGGAGGTGTCGCAGCGGGAAGATCTGGATAATGTTAAGAAGCTGCGGCTTTACGCCGGGGAAGATGTCGAAGGTGTCTCCAAAGCCGAGTTGGAGCGTATTCGCCAGGAGACACCGGAAGAGGGGCTGGCCGGTGTGAGTCCACGTTTTGTGATCAATGCGCTTTCGGCCGCCATTACCCGCAGTGAAGTCCAGAGTCTGACCAGTATGGAAGT
>JAKSCN010000024.1 GCA_022360595.1 Chromatiales bacterium | reverse complement strand
TTTCCATGTAGTGCTTTAGAGTATTGCGCATCACCTTCAACGCCTCATCAGCCCGAGCGTTCTGGGTCTGTATCCCCATAATGAAAGGGCCGTTGCGGCGCATTGGAGAGAAATAAGAATAGACGCTGTAACAGAGGCCTCGCTTCTCACGCAACTCTTCACTCAGGGTGGAGACCAAACCACTGCCGCCCAGAATATGGTTGGCGACGTAGAGGGTAAAATAGTCAGGGTCACCGCGATGCATCCCCGGCTGTCCCATCAAAATATGGCTTTGCGAAGAGGGAAAAGTGATCCTCTTGATATTTCCCGCGGAGAGATTATCTACAGCAGGGAGTGCGGCTGCATGTTCCCCAGCCGGCAGCCGGGCCGTTACCCGCTCTGCCAACTGTTCTGCCTGCTCACGGCTCACCGCGCCAACCATTGCCACCACGGCATTGCGCGCCACATAGTACTGACGGTGATGCTTCTCGATCATCTCACGTGTCAGCGCTTTCAGAGACGCTTCGGTTCCCCCACTGTGGATAGCGTAGGGGTGATCACCAAACACCTCTGTTAAAAAGGTCTTCTTAGCGATACGCCCAGGGTTCTGCTGTTCGGTACGCAACCCCATCAACATCGCCTGGCGATTACGCTCGATATCGTCCGACTCAAAAGTGGGATCGGCGAGCACCGCGGCCACAGTTTCGATAGCAGTATTCAGGGGTTTCTCTTGGGTCAGAGTGCGAATTGAGACATAGGCCATATCGCGCAGCGCATCAGCACTCAGCTCCGCGCCGACGGATTCCATCCGCTCAGCAATCTGATCCGCATCCCATTTACCGGCCCCATCAGTCAATGTAGCGTTGGTCATCAGTGAAATGCCGGCATTCTCCCCATCACGGGCGCTACCGGCATCAAACACAATACGCATATCGAGCATCGGCAGGTCAGGCGCCGCCACAAACAGCACCTTGGCGCCATTCTTGGTATACCAAGTTTCAATTTTCGGGCCTGCCTGGACCAACACTGGCAAAGCCAGCAATACCAGAAAGGCAAAAGCTTTTTTCATATTTGAGTTAGGCATCATCGTGATCTCCTGCAGCAGCACCTTTGGCTATCTTCTCTTCCATTGGTTGCGGCTCCAGAATGGTCACCGTCAAATAATCCTCTTGTAGATACTTCTTCGCGACCGCCATCACCTGCTCGGGAGTCACCGCATTGAGCTGTTTTACATACTCGTCCATCATCTGCCAGCCGAGACCGATCGTCTCCAGGAGACCGATCTGCAGCGCCTGGTAATAGACGGAATCAAGCTCATAGACCTGCTCTGCGATGATCTGGGCGCGAATCCTCTCCAGCTCATCCTCGCTGACCAACTCAGTCTGAACCCTTTTGATTTCGTCCCGAATCGCCGCCTCCAGCTCTTCCAAGGTGTGGCCCTTGGCTGGAATTCCATCAAACATCACCATACTGGAGAGACGGCTAAAGGAGTTGTAGCTGCTACCGACTGAGACGGCAATCTCCCGACCACGGATCAGATTACGGCTGAAACGCGAGCTGTTACCGCCGTCGAGAATGGCCGACAACATCTCCAGCGCATAGGGTTCCCAGGACTCTTCTGCTGTGGTCAACACGGGCGCTTTATACCCCATTAACAGGTAGGGTTCTTTGGCCGGTGCCTTCACAACGGTGCGGCAGATACCGCGCTGCTTGGGTTCACGCAGGGGTTTGAGCGCCTGTACCGCTTCAGCTTTAAACTTCCCGAAATACTGTTCAGCCAGGTCGAAGACATTTTTGGCCTCGACATCACCCACCACTACCAGCACCGCGTTGTTCGGAGCGTACCAGAGGCGATACCACTCTTGGAGATCCTCAACTTTGAGATTGTTCAGATCATTCATCCAACCGACAACCGGGTTGGCGTAAGGGAGGCTGCGGTAGGCGACAGAGTTGAAATGCTCGAAGGTGAGCGAGGTGGGCTTATCCTCGGTGCGGAGGCGGCGCTCCTCCTTCACCACTTCCACCTCTTTCAGGAACTCCTCCTCCAGCAAGGTCAGATTGCGCATGCGATCCGCCTCCAGCTCCAGAGCCACAGGCAGCCTGTCCTTCGCCAACTTCTGGTAGTAGGCGGTATAGTCACGGCCAGTAAAGGCGTTCTCACTACCGCCATTGGCGGAAATAATCCGCGAAAACTCCCCCGGTGGATGCTTGGCCGTACCTTTAAACATCATGTGCTCAAGGACGTGAGATATGCCGGTAACGCCATCCGGCTCATAGGAGGCCCCCACCTTATACCAAACTTGGGAGACCACGATCGGTGCTCGATGATCCTCTTTAACAATCACCTTCATGCCGTTATCCAGCATGTGTTCAACCACAGC
>JAKSCN010000025.1 GCA_022360595.1 Chromatiales bacterium | reverse complement strand
CTCGATAAAGCGCAAAAACAGTTTGATGCAGAGATAAGCGGCTACGAAAGAGAGTACCGCCCCATACAGTAGTGACTGCCAGTCGACCGGTGAGGCCTGTTGGGTGAGATCGTAGGTCACCAGAATTCCCGACATGGAGATTGTTGGGATCGAGAGCAGAAATGAGTAACGGGAAGCGGCTTCGCGCGTGAGGCCGAGCATCATCCCTGCAGTTATGGTGATCCCGGAGCGTGAGGTTCCCGGGATGATTGCCAGTGTTTGGAACAGTCCGATCGCCAGGGCACTACGCCAGTTGATGCTGAACTCATCCCGGGTCTGCTTACCCCGCTGGTCAAACCAGTAGAGTAGCAGACCGAAGACGATGGTGGTTGTGGCGATTACCAGGGTTGAACGCAGATCGGTGGCCACCAGCTCCACAAACAGCTTGCCGATAATCACGATGGGGATAGTGGAGATAATGATCATCCAGGCCAGTTGGCTGTGCTGGGTCTTCTCACCCCCGGTGAGTGAGTGGAAAAAGTCCCGGATCATCAGCCCTATCTCTTTGCGGAAGTAGACAACCACTGCCAGCAGGGAACCGATGTGTACCGCCACATCGAAGGCAAGCCCCTGATCGGCAAAGTCAAACAGGCGAGGGGCCAGAATCAGGTGAGCAGAGCTGGAGATGGGTAAGAATTCGGTCAATCCCTGTACGATCGCCAGGAGAAAAATCTGTAGTGCATCCATACTAGTGGTGGTCTGTGAGCAGCTTGGTTGAAATTGGCGCAGATGGTAACACGGTTAGGTTGAGGGCCATGTGAAAGTGAGCCACTTTTTTTCTTGGGGTGTGTCATCCAGCAAAGCCAGATTACCCACCCACCCGGCAGCAGGCTGAAAGGGGCAGGCGTGGATTGTATGCTGTTGGAGTAGCCGCTGATCAAAGACACCGGCGCCGGCCGCTTTCACGCAGGCCTCCAGTTCAGTCCAGCGCTGAAGAAAGACTTCAGTTTGGTGATCCGGGTCGAGGGTCTCCAGTTGATGGGCGAATGTCTCCCCCATTAAACGCCTGGCAACCCGCAGCATTCCACGGCGACTGCGAATGGGTTCAATATCGACGCCTATGGCCTGATCTGATATAGCGATAATAGCCAGATCATCGGCATGGCTCATATTGAACTGCGGAGCTGAGGCAACTGCCGCGACGGTTGGTTTGCCTTTCTCGCCGTAATTGAAGTTGATTGTGGCAGGGTGGCAGCCGATATAGCACGCAAGAATCTGTCGCAGGCTACAGCGGCTGCTAATAAACCGCTGCTTGAGCTGTTTGTCGCTGATGCGCTCAGCGCGCTCCCTCTCATCGTCTGAAAGCTGGCCGATATCTGCCTCTATCGCAGCCAGATCAACCCGCCATAGATGCAGTTCG
Source organism: Chromatiales bacterium (assembly GCA_022360595.1). Lineage (GTDB taxonomy): Bacteria > Pseudomonadota > Gammaproteobacteria > Chromatiales > Chromatiaceae > BM503. Next base: position 6,524 of record JAKSCN010000025.1, on the reverse strand, counting down.
TCGTGGGGCAGAACGATGGTTTTGGGGCGGTTGTTCCAGGTGAGTGGCTGCTGCATCCGGGTAGTTTAACAGGCCCTAGGTCTCGCTGAGTAGCGTCTGGGCCGCTCTCTTGCACGCCTCCAACACTTGGTCAACAGTCTCTTGCTCGTTGAGCGCGCGACTGATGGCGACACCGCCAATCATCATGGCGGTCACAGCCAGCAGGTTGGTCTCGCTGCAGTTTGAGTAGGTTTGGGTATGTTGGTGTATCAGATTGTTCAGCTTTTTGTAGATTTTGGTGTAAGTATTGCGGACTTCCGGCTCACGGGTGGCGATATCGGTGGTTAGGAATGCCAGGGGGCAGGCGGCCTCCCTGTTCTCCACGTGGTCGCGGCTGAGATAGCTGCTGAGCAGCGTCTCGATCCACGCCTTGTTGTCGAGGTGTTGCGGTTTTCTGCGCACCACATAGCTGCCCGCGGCGGCGTTTAGAATCGCTTGCTGATAGAGATCACTCTTGCTGGCGAAGTGGGCGTAGAAGGCGCCTCGAGTCAGTCCCGCATGGTGCATGATCTGATCGATGGAGGTGTTCTCGAAACCCTGTTCAGTGAAGAGCTTGAATGCGCTTTTGAGAATGCGTTGTCGACTCCGTTTTTTCTGTTCTGCAGAACGCGGCATGGTGTGATCCCGAAAAATAATATGATGTTGAACATATATTAACTCCCGTTAGCATGTCCAACCGACATCAAAAGGAGAGGTGGATATGCAGAACAGTGCAATCTTTTTTCCAGTGGCCGGCATGGCCTTTTTAACCCTGGTGGTGGGCGTCAGGTTACTGCAGCTACGCATGCGAGCGGTCTATAAGGATGGTCTGAATCCAGGCTATTTCTCTTACAACCGCGGCGCTAAGCTGCCGGATTATCTGATCAAGGCAACTCAGCATTACGACAACCTCTTTGAGATGCCGCTGCTGTTCTACCTGGTGGCGCTCTTTGTGGTGCTGTTTGAACAGGTTGATCTGGTTTATACGTTACTGGCCTGGTGTTATCTCCTGTTGCGTGCTGTCCACGCCGTTGTTCATCTTGGCCGTAATGACTTGCGACAGCGCAGACGGCTCTTTCTCGCCAGTTCCTTGGTGCTCTATATCATGTGGGGACGGCTGCTGCTGCAGCTTGTGCTGGCTTGAACTTTATTCATCGGACTGACTCCCATAGGAGACATTGAGATTGGGGATAAGCGCCAGAGTTGCTACTATCTTCACATTTACCCGCTTTGGGAGTAGGAGTCGGCTATGAATCTAGAACTGGTCAGTTTTGCCATTTGTCCTTTTGTGCAGCGCGCCGCGATTGTGCTGAACGAGAAAAAAGCGCTCTATCAGGTCACCTACATCGATTTGGATAATCCACCTGACTGGTTCAACGATATCTCCCCGTTTGGCAAGGTGCCGCTGCTTAAGGTGGATGGTGAAGTGCTGTTCGAATCGGCCATTATTAGTGAATTTCTGGATGAGTCGCTTCCGCCGATGCTGCAGTCCGATAATCCGTTGACCCGTGCCAAACACCGGGGCTGGGTTGAGTATGGCTCCAATCTGCTGTTTGAACAGTACAAGCTGATCACGGCTCGGGATGGGGATGAGTACCAGGTTCAGAAGGCGGGGATGGGTGGCTCTTTGGCCCGTCTGGCCAATGAGTTCAATAGTGGCCCCTATTTTTCCGGTGATCAATTTGCTTTGATTGATGCCGCCTACGCACCATTTTTCATGCGTTTTCAGCTCTTGACTGAGCGTCAGGAAGATCTGGCAGAGATTATGCCGAGCAAGCTGGCTGAGTGGAGCGAGCATCTATTGGCTCGCCAGTCGGTGCAGGAATCGGTGCCGGAGGACTTTACCGAGCGCTTCACCGGCTTCTTTGCCGGGAAGGAGTCCTATATCTTTAATCAGGACTGATCGTGGAGGCTGCTCCGCGTAAGATTGTCCGCCACTCGGCGCCGGATGATGCCGCCCAGCGATTTCCCGGGCTGCATCCGGTGTTGCAGCGCATTTTTGCCAGTCGTAATCTCTACTCCGATAATGAGCTCTGCTATGAGCTGGATAAGCTCTTAGCGCCAAATCAGCTATTACAGATCGATCAGGCTGCAACGCTGCTGGCGCGGGCTATTACCGCCAACAAACGGATTCTGATTGTTGCGGACTTTGATGCTGATGGTGCTACCAGTTGTACCCTGGCGATACGTGCACTGCGCATGTTCGGGGCGAAGCAGGTCGACTATATCGTGCCTAACCGTTTCGAATACGGTTATGGTTTGACGCCTGAGATCGTTGCAGAAGCGCTGCAGCGGCAACCCGATCTGATCATTACCGTCGATAATGGTATTGCCAGCATTGACGGGGTGGCCGCGGCTAAATCGGCAGATGTCGATGTGCTGATTACCGATCATCATCTGCCGGGAGAGCGTCTGCCGGCAGCTGATGCCATTGTGAATCCGAATTCCCCAGGTGATCAGTTTCCCAGTAAAAATCTGGCCGGTGTGGGGGTTATCTTTTACGTGATGCTGGCCCTGCGGGCACGACTGCGTGAACAGAACTGGTTTGGCAGTCAGAAGCTTGCTGAACCCAATATGGCGGCGCTGCTTGATCTGATTGCTTTGGGTACGGTGGCCGATGTGGTGCCCCTCGATCACAACAACCGTATTCTGGTGCACCAAGGAATTCGCCGCATCAATGCCGGGCGTTGTTGTGAGGGGATAAAGGCGCTGCTGAAAGTGGCGGGGAAATCCTGTGAAGCGGTGACCACCTCGGATCTCGGCTTCCGGGTAGGCCCTCGCCTGAATGCGGCGGGTCGACTGGATGATATGTCGGTAGGTATCGAATGTCCGCTGACCGACAATCCACAAACGGCAATGGAGCTGGCAGAACAGCTCAATGCCCTCAACATGGAACGGCGTGAGATCGAACAGTCAATGAAGGAGCAAGCATTGGCTGATCTGGAGTCACTGGCTATCGACAGCAGTGCGTTGCCATTCGGGCTTTGTGTCTTTCGGGAGGAGTGGCATCAGGGCGTGATAGGCATTCTGGCTGCTCGTATCCGTGAGCGTCACCACCGACCGGTTATCGCGTTTGCTCCTGCAGATAATGGCGAGATCAAAGGCTCCGCCCGCTCAATACCCGGGCTGCATATTCGCGACACCCTGGATGCCATTGCCAAAAAGGAGCCGCAGATGTTGAGCAAATTTGGTGGTCATGCCATGGCTGCCGGATTAACGTTGAATGGTGCGGACCTGGAGAGGTTCGCCCAACTGTTCGACAAGGAGGTGGAGCAGCAGTTGCAAGGGCAGGGGCTGGAGCAGGTGATCCAATCAGATGGGGAGTTGACCTCCGAGGATATCAGCTATGAACTGGCCCGGTTGATTAAAAGTGTGTCACCCTGGGGCCAGCATTTTCCGGAGCCGTTATTCGATGGGGGGTTTCGGTTGGTCAATTGGCGTGAAGTGGGGCAAAGCCATGCCAAAATGATTTTGACCCCGCAAGATTCCACCGATCAGATTGATGCGATAGCATTTAATCAGGTGGCGGCACTGCAGGAGGAGCGTGCAGCCCGTACAATCCATGCCGCCTATCGTCTGGATATCAACGAGTACCGTGGATTCAGCAAGGTGCAGTTGATTATTGAGCATTTTGAGGTGGTTGACTGGGGGTAACCTGGCCCTAGCCCCTCTTTGAATATTTGAGTTGAGTGATAGATGCACGAACAAGATGAACACTATCTTGAAGATGGTGAAGAAGAGTTTGTCAGTAAGAGTGAACTGAAGCGTGAGATGCACGCCTTGCAAGAGTTGGGTGAGCGGTTGATGTCGTTGAAAGCGGCGACCTGGGAGAAATTTAACTTTACCAGCACCATGATGGCTGCATTGGAGGAGTCGACCCGCATCAAGAGCCAGAATGCCAGGCGTCGCCATGTACGCCGTATCGCCAAATTACTGCGCGATGAAGATACTGAGCAGGTTCAACAGTTGTTTGAGCGTATGGACAATGAGCATCTGCAGGATGTGCAGCATTTTCATCGTTTGGAAAGGTGGCGTGACCGTCTGGTAGAGGAGGGGGATAGCGCACTGAATGAGTTATTGGATGAGTATCCTAATGCAGATCGCCAGCAGCTTCGCCAGTTGATACGCACTGCACAAAAAGAGCAGTTGCAAGGAAAGCCACCAGTGGCTCAAAGAAAAATATATAAATACATCAAAGAAATATCTTCACTTTGAAAATAAATTTACAAATTGATTTGGGTTAAGTAAATTTGATGTCTTCATAAAAATAGCCTTTCTTTACGTTGATAAATCGCTATAATTAATTCGTTTGCTCTTGACATTAATACGATCGTCATAGAGCTACACCCACCTACAAGGCTGAATAAACCGGATTAATTGATATGATGACGAACGACCGGCCTGTTTTTTTAGATTTGATGCAGATTCGCTTCCCGATTCCGGCAATTATGTCGGTGGGGCATCGGGCCAGCGGCATTCTGATGGTATTGGCCATACCTTTTCTTGTTTATCTGTTGGACCTCTCGCTTAGTGGGCCCGAAGGCTTTGCCGCCGCAAAGGCCGTGTTCAGCGGGTGGTTTGCCAAATTGGTGATGTTTGTGGTGCTCTGGGCGCTGATACATCACCTGCTTGCCGGTATCCGTTATCTCCTGATCGATTTTGACATCTTTGTCGATAAGGAAGGGGGCAGACAGTCGGCCACGGCTGTGATGGTTGCAGCGCCAGTTCTGGCATTGATCGTTGAGATTTTGTTATGAGTAGACAAGCATCCGGACTTCGCGCCTGGGTACTGCAGCGCATTAGTGCTGCCTATCTGGGACTCTACATTATATATATGATCGGTTTTTTCAGCTTCAGCCCACCCGAGAGCGTTGCTGAGTGGAAAGCTTGGGTAGGCAGTCCTGTCGCAGGTTTTGCTCTGTCACTGTTTTTCGCATTGCTGTTGATCCACGCCTGGGTCGGCATTCGCGACGTATTGATTGACTACGTCAAACCTATTATGGCGCGTGTGACCCTGCTGACCGTGTTCGGTTTGGGATTCGTGGGATGCGGACTCTGGGCGGCCAAGGTGATTTTCCTGGCGGCTATGCCATCCTGAGACCAGATATAAAGAGAACAGACAATCATGACACTAGCCAGACGACATTTTGATGCGCTGATTATCGGCGCTGGCGGTGCCGGTCTCAATGCCGCACTGCAACTAGCCAACGCCAATCTGCGCGTTGCAGTAGTCTCCAAAGTTTTCCCGACTCGCTCGCACACTGTGGCCGCACAGGGTGGGGTGAATGCCGCACTTGCCAATGTATTGCCGGATAACTGGCATTGGCACATGTTCGATACTGTTAAAGGATCTGACTACCTGGGTGACCAAGACGCGATCGAGTTCATGTGTCGGGAAGCGATTCCCACCGTTTATGAACTGGAACACAACGGCGTGCCTTTCTCCCGCCTGGATAATGGCCGCATCTATCAGCGCGCCTTTGGTGGACAGAGCCAGAACTTCGGTGGTGCTCAGGCGGCGCGTACCTGCGCGGCGGCCGACCGTACCGGTCACGCTATTCTCCATACGCTCTATCAGCAGAACATCCGCGCCCGTACCCACTTCTTCGATGAATACTTCGCCATCGATCTGATTAGTGACGAAGAGGGTGCCATCCTTGGTGCGCTGGTTCTGGAGATGGAGACCGGACAGCTCTCCTTCTTCCTCTACAACGCCGTCAAGCCCTCCCTGGCCCTCTGCGCGGAGCAGCTCTCCGCCTACCTCCCGGAGACGGCGGGTCATGACGAGGGATACTGCCCCGTCTGCGGCGGCGCCCCCGCCCTGGCCATCCTCGGCGGCGAGGCCGGCAAGCGCTCCTTCAACTGCGCCCGCTGCACCCACACCTGGGAGGTGAACCGGCGCTTCTGCCCCCACTGCAACAACCGGGAGAGCAAGACCCTCGGCTATTTCTACGCGGAGACCGAAAAGGAGTTCCGCGTGGACATCTGCGACCAGTGCAAAAAGTACATCAAGACCGTCGACACCCGCGACCTCCCGCGGAAGATCTATCCCCCCATGGAGCTGGTCGCCACCCTTCACCTGGACATGAAGGCCACCGAAAACGGCTACACGAGCGGTGCCGCCGAAGGACACCTCCAATAAGCGCCACTGGCACCGTCTCTCTACCCGAACGGGCAGCGCCGGCACTCAGCCGGCCTGCCCGTTTTTTGGTCCCCCCTGCCCCCCCCTGAAGGGGCAATCCGACGGCAGGGGGGCGGCGTTTCCCGCCGGCGCGGCCCGGCAGCGCACGCCCCATGCCGGGACCGCTGCAGCTCCCCGTGGGATGATTTGACAAAATACGCTTAATTATATTAAGTACCAATACTTAGGGATTTCATAAACAAGGCGCTCGCCCGCCGGGATCGCAATATCGCCGTGGGACCGGCTGCCCCGCCCGAAGGGGGCCTCTTTCCCCTGCCCGCGAGGGGTCGGCAGATCGGTATCATGGGGCCCCCCGGATCCGGAT
>JAKSCN010000076.1 GCA_022360595.1 Chromatiales bacterium | reverse complement strand
TATTTAACGTCCACCATAAACCAACGTGGGTTCTCAGGGTCATTTTTGGGATCGTAATATTTACATTCAGGGTCATTGGCGGTGTGGTCTGGGTAACCCTCTTTGACAATCTCCATAATGCCGACAATGCCGGGCTCATCGCAGTTTGAGTGGTAGAAAAAGGCGAGGTCGCCTTTTTTCATCTGATCGCGCATCATATTCCGCGCCTGATAGTTACGCACGCCATCCCAGGGTTCGGTCTTTTTAGGACGGGACTTTAGGTGGTCAATACCGAAAACATCCGGTTCGGACTTCATTAGCCAATAGTTCATTGTCAATTTACCTTTTATACATATTCTCTGCTTTTGGATGGGCGTGGTGCCTACTAAAAAATTTTTTGCAGGTTATCTGCCATATGCAGGAAATTGTCGAGTCGTTGAATACTGATCTCACCGGTTTCCACTGCTTGGCGCAGGCTGCAGCCAGGCTCCTGCTTATGGGCGCAATTGCTGAATTTACAGCTACCCAGAAAGGGAGCGAACTCTTTGAAACCAAGTTCCAACTCTTGTTTGGAGATACTACCGAAGCGAAAACTGCGTACTCCGGGGGAGTCGATCAGTTGACCGCCGTGGGGGAGGTCATAAAGTGTGGTGGCAGAGGTAGTGTGGCAGCCCAGTCCACTCGCTTCGGAGAGCTTGCCGGTGAGTAGATCCAGCTCTGGAAGCAGCGCGTTGATCAATGATGATTTACCAACACCTGATTGACCTACCAGAATGTTGGTCTCGTCCTTTAAGTGTTCAATGAGCGGATCAAGACCGTGTTCATATTTAGCGCTGATCTTGATTACCGGATAGCCGGTTGAACTGTAGTGGCTATAGTCTCGCTCAAACTGCCGCAGCGCGGTCTCATCAAACAGATCACTTTTGTTTAAGGCGATCATCGCTTTGATACCAATGTTTTCGGCAGCCACCAGATATTGGTCGACCAGGTATTGGCTGGGTGCCGGTTCAGGTGCAATGACAATCACCAGTTGGCTGATGTTGGCGGCCAGGGGTTTCTCTTCACCACTGAAGTTGGGGCGTACCAGAGCTGATTGGCGCTCCATTATAGCGGTGACGACACCTTGGCCATCTTCCGTGGTGGGTTGCCAGACTACTCGATCACCACAAACCACATGACCGATGTTTTGGCGAAACAGGCAGTGAATATATCGGCCTTGCTGATCGGCAACGACGAGATTTTGCCCGTGGCGGGTAATGACCAGCCCCTCCTCCAATTGCTCATCATCGCTCTCTTCAAGGGCAGCTTGGGCGCGCAGCTCCATCTTTTGGCGCCGCCGTTCCTGAATTGCTTGGATACGCTCTTTCTGGCGTTGTGATAGTCTTCTTTTAGCCATCCGCTGGGATTACTGCTATCCGATCTGTATCTATTTGAAGTGGTAGAATTCAAGATTCAGATAGTGGGCAGCGTTTTCCACATCTTCATCGAACCACTGCAGCCCAAGGGCGAGTTCACAACGCTGGACCTGTTTGGTAAGCCCCGGCCGGGTAGTCACACGGCGATCAGCACGGGTGTAAATCTCTGTACCATGGCAGGCATAGCAGTTCTCATCCACCAACCGTTTACCTTCTTCAGCATCGGCTGCAAACAGCGGTGCAGATACCAAGGCAGAGGCGGCTAGTGTTGCGCACATTGTTCCATAAAGCGTTTTCTGGAGGGTGAATGTCATAAAGTTATCTCGTCGCTAAGCGTGTGTTGCAATTTTAGATGATAAATGAGCGACACGCACCGGTGCTGGCGGGTGGCTGTCATGGAATGCCGAGTAGAGTGGGTCTGGTGTTAAGGTACTGGCATTCTCTCGGTATAGTTTGACCAGGGCGGTGATTAGAGGTTCTGAGCCCGTCTGCTCAACGGCAAAGTCGTCCGCCTCGAACTCATTCTTACGGGAAAACCAGGCACTGATGGGATTCAAAAATTGGGTAAATACCGGTACCACCAGCATGAATAGGGTGAGCGCCAGGGCATTCGATGATTGGGTGACACCCAGTGCCTGATAGAACCAACTCTGTTCTGTTAACCAACCGAGCAGGGCCAGACCAAGCAGGGTGATGACAAAAGATAACACCATGCCTTTTTTAATATGATTACGCTTGAAATGCCCCAACTCATGGGCCAAAACTGCCTCCACCTCCTGTTCGCTGAGGCTTTCCAACAGTGTGTCGTAGAAGACAATACGCTTGTTTTTACCAAAACCGGTGAAGTAGGCATTACCATGGCCTGAGCGTTTTGAGCCATCCATGACAAAGATCCCTTTGCTGGTGAAACCTGTCCGTTCCAGGAGCGCATGGATGCGTTGCTTTAAGGCATTCTCTTCAAGTGGTGTAAATTTATTGAAAATAGGTGCAATGACTGTGGGGAATATCCAGGTGATAAAGAGGGTAAATGCCATCCAGACCAGCCAGGCCGCTAACCACCAGTAGCTCCCGGCTTCCCCCATCAGCCAGAGGATTACCAGTAACAGCGGTCCACCTAAAGCGATTCCCAGTAGCGTCTGCAGCAGCAGATCGGTAATGAACCGTTTTGGCGTACTGCGATTGAAACCAAAGCGTTCCTCAATCACAAAGGTACTATAGATTGAGAGCGGGAGTTCCAGCAGGCCCATGATGAGAAATAGCGAGAAGATCAACCCGATGCCTCGGTTAAGTTCCCCGAGTCCGGTCACTGACCACCACTGAGCTAGCAGATCAATCCCGCCGCCGAGTGTCCAACCCAACAATAAGAGTGTGCCATAGACCAAATTTATGCGGCTTATGTTGATCTTGGCGTCGGAGTAGTCAGCAGCTTTCTGGTGTTGTTCCAGGGTGACTTGGCTGCTGAAGGCTTCGGGTACTGCTGCGCGATGAGCACGAATATGTTTTTGATGGCGGGTCAGCAGCCAGAGCTGCACGGCAAAGCCGGCGCTCAAAGCGATCAGGAAAATCAGGGTAAAGCTATGCATGTTTCAGGTGTATGCCTCTGCTAGAATATCCAAAATTTGGACTATCTTAACGCAGAAAGGTTTGAATATGGCGCAGGACTCGAACAATTTAATCTGGATCGATTTGGAAATGACAGGTCTCGATACCCAAAATGATCGGATCATTGAGATCGCCACCATCGTGACGGATGCCAAATTGAATATCCTGGCTGAGGGGCCCATGATCGCGATTCATCAACCGGATGAGATCATGGCGGGGATGGATGAGTGGAATACTCGTCAACATGCGGTGTCTGGACTCACGCAGCGGGTGAAGGAGAGCCGTTTCAACGAAGCGGTGGCCGAGGCTGAGACCATCGCTTTTCTGCAGGATTATGTGCCCAAAGGCGCGTCACCCATGTGTGGCAACAGCATTTGTCAGGATCGCCGTTTCCTCGCCCGCTGCATGCCTCAACTGGAGGACTATTTTCATTACCGTAACCTTGACGTCAGCACTTTGAAAGAGTTGGCCAACCGTTGGGCGCCGACGGTAGCCAAGGGTGTGGTGAAAAACGGCAAACACCTGGCGTTGGACGATATCAAGGATTCGATCAACGAGCTGATCCACTATCGGGATAACTTCCTGAATCTCCCTGTTTAGGAGAGAGGACATAAGTTATCTTCATGGAATTGATCAATAGTCCGGCTCAACGCATACAGTTGTGAGAACCGACTCTGGGCCGAGAGCAATTGTTTCAAACTGCCGCGCTCAATGATCTCTCCTTTTTCCATGACGATGATCTCGTCCATCATCTCCAGCCCTGTCATGCGGTGTGAAATCAGCAGCAGTGTGCGGCTAGCCATTGTGTCGTAAACAGCGTTCATCAGGGCCTGTTCAGTGGCGGCATCAATGCCTTCCGTAGGCTCATCCAGGATAAGAATAGGGGCGCTCTTTAAAAGAGCGCGGGCGATGGCGATGCGTTTGGCCTGGCCTCCTGAGAGTTTGAGTCCTGTTTCACCGACAATGGTGTCGTAACCGTCGGGCAAGGCCTGAATGAACTCGTGCAGTTGCGCACTCTGGCAAGCTTCCTCCAGTTCGACAGCCGTGGCATCCGGTTTGGCCAGCAACAGGTTTTCCCGGATGGTGGTATGAAAAAGATGGGGATGCTGAGGAACAACGGCAAACTGGCTGCGCAGTTGTTCACTTGAATAGGTTTCAATAGGGCGCTCACCCAAGCTGATGGTTCCTGCCGATGGGTTCCAGAAACGGAGCATGAGGTTGATCAGTGAGCTTTTCCCCGAGCCGGTTGCACCGACCACAGCGATCTTTCGTCCCATTGGAAGCTGGAGATTAATCTCTTTAAGCACAAGAGCATTTTCTCTGTGGTAGTGAAAGCTCACATTCGAGAAGCTAATGTCGAAACCGGTTGGTTCAGTAGCTGGCGTCTCTGGTTCTGCAACGGTCGGTTTAGTATCCACAATTGAAAATAGCCGACCGGCTGCGGCCAGCGTTTCGCCCAAGGACTGAAACGCGAGGGGGAGAGGGACTACCGCCTCGAAGCTTGCGAGGGTAAAGAGGGCCAGCATAGCAAGGTCTGCAGGTGGGGTGGTGCCTGCGGCAACCTTGGGAATCAGTGTGAGCACCATCAGCCACATGGCAACATTGGCGCAGAAACTCACCGCTCCCTGGGAGAG
>JAKSCN010000593.1 GCA_022360595.1 Chromatiales bacterium | reverse complement strand
TCCAGCAATAACACGGAGTGAGGATGTTTATTGATCTCCTCGGTCAGCAGGCCACCCTGGTCAAACCCGACATAACCGGGCGGTGCACCGATAAGGCGCGACACAGTATGGCGCTCCATGTATTCAGACATATCGAAACGGATCAGCTCAACACCCATGATCTTGGCAAGCTGGCGAGTGACCTCGGTCTTACCTACCCCGGTCGGACCAGCAAAAAGGAAAGAGCCAACGGGTTTCTGTTCATTACCGAGACCTGAGCGGCTCATACGAATCGCTGAGGTCAACGTATCGATCGCCTCGTCCTGACCAAACACAACCAACTTCAAATCCCGATCCAGAGTGCGCAGTGATTCGGTATCGGAAGCAGAGACATTTTTGGGTGGAATGCGAGCGATCTTCGCCACAATCGCTTCAATATCTGTGGAGCTGAGCAGTTTCTTACGCTTCGACGGCGGCTGCAGTTGCACATTGGCACCCGCCTCATCAATCACATCGATCGCCTTATCAGGAAGATGCCGGTCGTTAATATAGCGGTCAGAGAGTTCGGCAGCAGAGCGCAGCGCTTTGCGCGAATACTTAACCTGATGATGCTCCTCAAAACGGCTCTTCAGACCTTTAAGAATCTCAAAGGTCTCATGCACGGTCGGTTCCGTTACATCGATCTTCTGAAAGCGACGGGCCAATGCCCTGTCCTTCTCAAAAATGCCCCGGAACTCTTGATAGGTGGTTGAGCCAATACAGCGCAGTTCGCCTGAAGCGAGCACTGGTTTAATCAGGTTGGAAGCGTCCATTACACCACCCGAGGCCGCACCAGCCCCGATAACCGTGTGAATCTCATCGATGAACAGAATCGCCTGCGGCTCACCCTGCAACTGGGCCAGCACGGCCTTCAAACGTTTCTCGAAATCACCACGGTATTTTGTTCCGGCAACCAGGCCGCCGAGATCCAGTGCGTAGATGGTGCATTCTCGCAGCACATCCGGCACCTCTTCATCAACGATCATCTTTGCCAGGCCTTCGGCAATGGCGGTCTTACCCACCCCTGCTTCACCAACCAGCAGCGGATTGTTCTTACGGCGCCGACAGAGAATCTGAACAGTTCGCTCCACCTCATTCTGTCGACCGATCAGAGGATCAATCTTACCCAGCTTGGCCTGCTCATTAAGGTTGGTTGCATAGATCTCAAGCGGTTTTTTACTGCCTTTCTCGGCTGTCTCTTCGCTATCGTCTGCCTCGTTTTCAGGATTGAACTCACCCTCCGAGTCAGCCGGCACAATACCGTGAGAAATATAGTTCACGATATCCAGACGTTCGATATCCTGCTGATGTAGGAAGAATACGGCCTGAGACTCCTGTTCACTGAAGATTGCGACCAACACATTGGCGCCGGTCACCTCTTCACGCCCGGACGACTGAACGTGGAATACCGCCCGCTGCAACACGCGCTGAAAACCCAAGGTTGGTTGGGTTTCACGATCGGCATCTGCCGGCAAACGGGGAGTTGTCTCTTCGATGAAAGCGTCGATATTCTTGCGCAGCTTTTCGGTATCCGCACCACAGGCACGCAGTACCGAAGCCGCGGACGGATTGTCCAGCAACGCCAGCAACAGATGCTCAACTGTCATGAATTCATGCTGACGATCCCGCGCCTGTTTAAAGGCCTGGCTCAGCGTGAATTCCAACTCTTTACTCAACATGAGTGCGATCTCTTCAATTAGTGTCAATTACCCCTGCAACACTCTTTGTGCTTACATCGTTGGGGGTTAGTGCGGAAACCTGTTTCAGGCCTTTGCATCTTGGACTGTCATTTAAACAACCAGTTCACCTCTTGGCAGTCCACTTTTCAGCTTAAAAGTTACGCCTCTTCCATGGAGCAGAGCAGTGGGTGTTGGTTATTCCGCGAATGCTCATTTACCTGGGCTACTTTTGTTTCGGCCACATCTTTAGTGTAGACCCCACAAACGCCAACGCCACGTGTATGTACATGGAGCATAATCTGAGTTGCCTTCTCGCGGTTCATGGCAAAGAAGGTCTCCAACACACTGACGACAAACTCCATTGGCGTGTAATCATCATTCAACAAAAGCACTTTATAGAGCGGCGGTCGTTTCAGTTTCGGCTTTGCTTCCTGAACTTGGAGATCGCCGTCTTGATGATTAAGTTTCCTATCCGTCATAAAAATTAGTCTTAGAATTTAATAATGTGCTAATCACCCAGGGCCAATTATTTTATATTTTTCCCAGCACGATATGTTCCCTCTAATTATGGGGCTATTTTCATGAAAAAAAACCCCGAAAAAGCGGGAAAATCAGTGAATATTTGACCGATTGTGGACTTGGGTATACCCTTTGTCTGTAAGGGTAAAAGTATATTTTATTAGTTCATAATGTACTGTTTTACCCCTGCAGTTGAATATTGCTCTCCACCACAAGGCCACCGTCTAATAAGAGCCTGACCACCAATGAGCAGATTCGATGAAGTGTTATAGAAGTATTTGGAGGAGTTAGCGTATGGCTACCGGCACCGTAAAGTGGTTTAACAACGCCAAAGGTTATGGTTTTGTCACACCCGATCAGGGAGATCAGGATATTTTCATCCACTTTTCCGCGATCGTGATGGACGGATACAAGACCTTAAAAGAGGGTCAAAAAGTTCAGTTTGAACTACAGGAAGGCCCTAAAGGACTGCATGCAGCAAATTTACAGTCGATCTCAGATAGCTGAAATTAAGCCACTCAGCAAATAAAGCCAGCCAGGGTAATCTGGCTGGCTTTATTATTTCAGGATAAATTTAAATCCCTTTCGACTTAGATACTCTCCAAGATAGCATTAAAGGTCTGACTGGGGCGCATCGCCTGAGCAGTCAGTGCTTTGTTGGGGTGATAGTACCCGGCAATATCCATCGCCTGGCCTTGAGCAGCATTCAGCTCATTCACTATGGTCGCTTCATTTTCACTTAGCTGCTGAGCAATAGGGGCGAACTGCACTTGCAGATCTGTATCCGTAGTCTGCTCAGCCAATGCCTGCGCCCAGTAAAGTGCAAGATAAAAGTGGCTGCCACGGGTATCCAGCTCGCCCACTTTACGGGAGGGTGACTTATTGCTGTTGAGAAATTTACCGTTGGCTTGATCCAAGGCATCCGCCAACACCTGTACCTGCGGATTACCACCCTTCTGCGCCAAGTCTTCCAGTGAAACAGCCAGGGCAAGAAATTCACCCAAAGAGTCCCAGCGCAGGTGTCCTTCTCCGACAAACTGCTGAACATGCTTTGGTGCAGAGCCGCCAGCGCCAGTCTCAAACAGACCACCACCGGCAAGCAGCGGTACGATGGAGAGCATTTTGGCACTGGTACCCAGCTCCAGAATGGGGAACAGATCGGTCAGGTAATCACGCAGTACGTTACCGGTGACAGAGATGGTGTCCTGCCCCGCTTTGACGCGCTCCAGGGTGTAACGTGTCGCTTCGACCGGCGGCATGATCTGTATCTCCAGGCCGCTAGTATCGTGATCCTGCAGATAGTCATTGACCTTCGCAATCAAGTTAGCATCATGGGCACGGTTTTTATCCAACCAGAAAATGGCCGGATTACCTGTCGCCTTGGCACGATTGACACCCAATTTCACCCAGTCACGAATAGGGGTGTCCTTGGTCTGGCACATACGCCAGATATCGCCCTGCTCTACCTTATGCTCCAACAACACATCACTCGCTGCGTTGGTGACGCGAACCGTACCATTGGCTGGAATCTGGAAAGTCTTGTTATGGGAACCATACTCTTCCGCCTTTTGAGCCATCAGACCAACGTTGCTGACATTACCCATGGTCGTCACATCAAAGGCGCCATGTTTTTTACAAAACTCGATTACCTCTTGATAGACCCCCGCATAGCAGCGATCAGGAATCATCGCTTTGGTATCACGCAGCTTGCCATCCGGGCCCCACATCTGGCCTGAGCTGCGCAGTGCCGCCGGCATGGAGGCGTCGATAATCACATCACTCGGCACATGCAGATTGGTGATACCTCTATCGGAGTCAACCATTGCCAACTCCGGCCGGCTTGCATAAACCGCCTGGAGATCCGCTTCAATCTCTGCACGCTGCGCTTCCGGCAGATCGGCAATCTTGGCGTAGACGTTGCCGATACCGTTATTGGCATCCACACCCAGCTCGGCAAATAGCTCGGCATGCTTTTCAAATACATCTTTGTAGTAGACCGTCACGGCGTGACCAAACATGATCGGGTCGGAGACCTTCATCATGGTCGCTTTCAGATGCAGTGACAGCAGTACCCCCTGATCTTTCGCCTCTTCAGTCTGCTGCTCAAAGAAGGCGCGCAGTGCATTGCGATTCATTACCGCTGCATCGATGACTTCACCTTCCAGTACAGGCGTAGCCTCTTTCAACACCTGAGTTTCACCTTGCTCGGTGGTTAGCTCAATCTTCAGATTACCCGCTTCCGTGATTACCGCAGACTGCTCACTGGAGTAGAAGTCGCCATCGCTCATGTGAGCCACATGGGATTTGGAGTCGG